>NZ_JAMQKA010000019.1:0-100878 GCF_031569985.1 Aliifodinibius sp. S!AR15-10
GCGAGCTAGATTGATCAGCAAAGTAGCCTCTGTAACGCTATTACAGTACATCAATTGGCAAAACGATCAACCCATCAATCGTATTAAACATGCATTAGCTGTTTAAGATTAACCCCTAAACGCGTTAGTATAGTAATTGATATAGAAGACATCCAACGAAAAAAGCTCAATAGAGGATAGTTACATTCAGCTAAGGAGTATGACCATCCGACCCAAAGAAATAATACCGAAATTTATTGTTAGACTCACGAAGTAAAACGTCCTCATCCGAATATTTATAAATATAAAAAAGCGACCCCGGACACTAACCAAGGTCGCTTTTGAGATAGGGGCTCTTAGATTAATTTCTAAGAGCCTTTTTTATGTCGATCCCGAACCCGAACCATCGCCGCCGCTATGGGTCCCATTTTTTATTTCTGGCTCTTCAATGATTTCTCGACCCTATATTAACTGAACCCAAAAAATCGGCTTTCAAAAAAGATATCTGGCAATAAGCACCCCCTGTAATTTTCACTTTGTATTAGGCGTTCAAAAGCTTATATTTGGAATCTGTTCAAAAGACGAAATTTTAAACTCTAACATCATTATTTCGATGTACGCAGTAGTAGAAATTGGAGGACATCAATACAAGGTATCTGAAGGCGATGTCCTTTTTGTTGATAAACAAGCCGATGAAACCGGTGGAAAGCTAACGTTTGACCGCGTATTACTGATTAACGACGATGGCAACGTGGATATCGGACAGCCGGTTGTTGAAGGTGCAAGTATTGAGGCCACCCTGTTGGACAATGTTAAATCTGATAAAGTGATCGTTTTTAAGAAAAAGCGACGCAAGGGCTACCGGGTAAAACGGGGACACCGCCAACCGATGTCTCAGATTGAAATTAAAAAAATTGCTACTTCCGGTAGTGGCGGTACGAGCAAAAGCAAAGCATCCCAAAAAGAAGCAGAAACAGAAACTACTGAGGAGACGAGCCAGGTTTCTACTGATATGACGGCAAAAGAAGCAATAAGTCATATTCGAAATACCCCGCTCGAAGAACTCAAAGGGTTTGTTCCTGAAGATGAAGACCGGGTGACGGTATTGGATGCCTGGGACAGTAAGCAAGAAGGATAATTCAACAACTTAGTTATTATGGCACATAAGAAAGGTCAAGGATCAACAAAAAACGGTCGCGATTCGATATCAAAACGGTTAGGTGTTAAAAAATATGGCGGCGAGCACGTTCGCGCCGGTAATATTATCGTACGCCAGCGTGGAACTAAATTCCACCCCGGCGAAAATGTCGGTCGTGGTAAGGACGATACGCTATTTGCCAAAGCTGACGGACAGGTAATCTTCCACGTTCGTGGCGGCGGGCGTAAATATGTTAGTATCGAGACGGCCCAGTAAGTGACAACATTTTTAAATATTCAGCCTTAATTCCTCTCGGGATTAAGGCTTTTTTATTTAGATCCCCATGAACCGACCCAAAATACCAGGTCTTGCCCCTGCCCTGGAAATAAACAGTATTTTCTGTATCGGGCGTAACTACGTAGACCACATCAAAGAGCTGAACAATGAACAGCCCGATGAACCGATCGTCTTTTTTAAGCCGATCACAAGCATTCTCTTTAATGGTGGAACCGTCAGGCTACCGCGGCAGAGCACCGATGTTCACCACGAGGTGGAGTTGGTGATCGCCATTGGTAAAAAAGGAAGAGACATTCCCAAAGAACGAGCTCTGGAATATGTCGCTGGCTACGGCGTAGGCATCGACATTACAGCTCGCGACCTGCAGACCAAAGCCAAAAATGCCCGCCATCCCTGGTCAGTCGCCAAAGGCTTTGATACGTTTGCTCCCGTTAGTTCGTTTGTAGATGTGCATGCTGTTAAAGATCCACAGGACCTCGACCTTAAACTAGAAGTCAACAATTCGGTCCGACAGCATGATAATACAAATCTAATGATCTTTCCAGTTACTGATCTTATATCGTATCTTTCAGGTGTGTTTACGCTTCATCCCGGCGACCTGATCTTTACCGGTACGCCAGCAGGGGTATCTCCCCTGAAAAAGGGTGACCAGATAAAGGCTACACTGGGAGACGAACTTTGCACGTTATCTTTAAACGTTGATAACCAATGACGGTGGGCAATGAGATCATGCTTTCTTTTTCTGTGGGTACTTCTGACGGCACCTGGTCTAGCAGGCGCACAATTTACGCCCGATAGTGCCGATTACATCTGGCCTACCAATGCCAGTCCCTACCTTAGTGGAACATTTGGAGAAACACGCTCCCAGCATTTTCATGCAGCCCTGGACATAAAAACATGGGGACGTCGGGGGTACGATGTGTATGCCACCCGCAACGGCCTTCTGCATCGCATTGCTATCGGACCGGGCGGATATGGCAAAGCGATCTACCTAAAACACAGTGACGGCTCCTATTCGGTGTACGCGCACCTGCTTTCATTTGAGAAAGAAATTCAGCAGCTGGCAGATTCCCTTCGCTTCCGCGACTATTCCAATAAAATCGACATCGTACTCGATTCCCTGGATATCCAGATTAAAAAGGGAGAATTAATCGCCTACTCCGGCGCCACCGGCATTGGTCCACCACATCTGCATTTTGAGCTGCGCACCCCTTCAGAAAAGCCGTTCAATCCACTGCTGACGAACCTCTCAATCCCAGATGATATTCCACCCCGATTTTCTAGTTTGGCCATAGAGCCGCTGGGTCCTGAATCACGAATCGAGGGTCACAATAAAATTCATCGCAAACGACCTACCAGGCACTCTGAATCATATGATTTTGGGACAATTGAAGTTGACGGTCCTGTTGGCTTGGCCGTGGATATTTACGACAAGGCCAACCGCGTGCATAATTCCTATGCCGTATACGATTTAAAGCTGTTTCACCAAGAAAAACTCCTGTTCCACTCGCAGGTTGATAGTTTTTCCTATAATGAGACCGGGCAGATGTTCCTGGATCGCGTGTATCCCCTGCTGGAGCAGAATGGCAAAGCCTATCAACGACTCTATATCGCCGATGGGAATACCCTTTCCTTCTATAAGGAGGGCTTGAACAATGGGCGGCTGAACCTTCCCGAAGGTCGTCACGAAATCAGGATTGTAGCTGAAGATTTTTATGGGAACCGGTCGGAGGCAAACCTTACCCTCTCAGTGCCGATGAGTTCTTCCCAAATGACAATTTTCAGTTCCAATGGTACCAATAGGAGTAATGGATCACACTCCTATGGCGGGTCCACCAAAAAGGATTGGGAATGGCATAAGAAGTGGATAAATTTCAACGGGGCCGACTCGCTTGACTATACCGTAATCTCTTACGATAAAAGTACAGTAACTGCTCGCCCTAAAAAGGTATCGTCCCATTCCTATATTAATCTTCACAGAGCAGATGTAACGGTGATACAGCGAATTCGCCCCAACCCGGGTGTAGAAACGCTGCACCTTTACCGCATGGTTCCCGGCCGGCAAGGACGCGTGCATTCGGGAAACGGGTCGGCCTACGCCACCTTTTTTGAGAACACACTTTACGACACGCTATCCGTAAGCCTGGTGAGCAAAATTCTTGCGCCCGATTCTGTTCAACTTAACCTGACGCCGGATAACCAGCCTCTTCGCGGGGATTTTGAACTGACCTATCTTTTGAATGAAGAACGGCAGAGCGACTCCACCCTGGCGTTTTATGAATACGATAAACGAAGGAAGCGTCTTAATTATATTTCCAGCTCCAGGGGTGGTACAATACTCAAAGGTGACGCCGAAAAACTGGGTACCTATTTTATTCTACCTGATACCACGGCACCCGAAATCCATAGTCCACGAATTTACCGTCGGGCAGATGGCCAGTGGATGGGTATGGTCCGTGCCGAGGATGAACGTTCGGGTATAGATTATCGAACAGCTGAATTCTATATAAACGGGGTGCGTGGCATTGCAGAATTTGAGCCAGAAGACGACCGCATCCTCTACTATCATCCCGACTTTGGCCCCTCATCTACCTATGAGCTCCGCATAGTAGTTGCCGACATGCTTGGAAATCGCATCGAAAAGGAGTTTATCCTGGATTAAGTCTTAACTGCTCAAGACGCAATTCTAAACATACGCCACGCAGCTTATCTCAACTTTAGCATTTTTGGGCAGAGTATCGACAGCTACAGTCTCGCGTGCAGGTGGATTTTCCCCGAAATAATTCCCGTAAATTTCGTTCACCGTTCCAAAATCATCCATCTGATCCAGGTAAATGGAACATTTGATCACTTTACTGAAATCCGATCCTGCTTTTTTCAGTACAGCTTCCAGATTTTGCATCACCTGTTTGGCCTGGCTCTCCACGTCCTCACCGGCATATTCCATCGTTTCCGGCTCCAGTCCAATTTGTCCTGAACAGTGAACGATCCCGTTATAGACCACCGCCTGGCTGTAGGGCCCAATAGCCTCAGGGGCCTCAGATGTGTGTATAATCTTCTTCATGACGTATCTTCTTTTGGTTTTCACTTAAAAGATGATATGATTTCAAAAAATCCAGGAGATAACTTGCAAATTCCCCGGGACGCTCCATCATCGGGGCATGGCCACACTTGTCAATCCATTTAAGTGTAGCAGAAGGCAATTTTTCAAGAAAGGTTTCTGCAACGTGTGGAGGTGTAATGATATCGTTTTTACCCCAGACCAGTAACGTTGGCTGCCTGATCCTGCCAAGCTGATCCTCCAGGTTATGTTCATGGGTTGAGCGTGCTATACGCAGCAGGCGGCTCAATTTTGCCGGGGATTGAAGCACTTCCAGTATTTCGTCAATTATCGTTTCATCAACAAGGTCATCATAGAATGTCAGGGAGGCCCGTTCTTTCACGTACTCCCTGTCATAGCGTTTGGGGGAGCTCGACCCGAGGTCATTTTCAAAAAGCCCGGAACTGCCGGTGAGTACCAACGCTTTAACATTATCAGGATGTGAGAGAGCGTACTGCAAAGCAATATGTCCGCCCATTGAATTCCCCAGCAGAACAGGTTGACGGATACCGTGATCAGTTAAGGCCCTGTGCAGCCATAATGCGAGCTCAGGAATCGAAAGCTTGTCCTTTTCATATTTATAAATCGGAATTTCAGGAACAAAAAACGGCTGATTCTGTACCTTATCTATTAATGGATCGAAATTGCTGAGGCCACCAAACATACCGTGCAGCAGAACTAACGTATGAGCACTGTTTATCTCACTATTAAATTCAAGATACCTGTACTCATTGGATTGCTGCACATTAAATCTAGTCTCACCAAACATATACACCCTGTTTTTTCCACGAAAATTCTGTCATTTGAACAAGTTTCGAATATAATAAATTCTCCAACCCCATATTGCAGAAAGCTCTTTATATAGTTACTTTAAAGCGGATTTTGGATATGTAATCGCAATTTTTACTTAAATCTTATTATGTTTAAGAAACTATCAACGTTATCACTCCTCACGCTCCTTATCGGGATTTTAGTTGCAGGGTGTTCCAGTTCAAACCCATACGTAGATGATGCCAAATCGCAGATGCAGGATGGCAACTATCAAGCAGCTCTTGAGGCCGCACAACAATCAATTAAAAATCAACCGAATGATCCGCTGGGATATTATTACCAGGGCGTCATTTACGGCGATATGGCTCAAGAGGAAGAAAACCCTGCTGCCCGGCAAGAGACCTACAAAAAAATGAATGAGTCTTTTGAGCAGGCAAGAGAGCTTGCCAGCAAGATGGAAGATCCCCCCAGCGAACTTGAAAATCTGGGTGCTGTAAAAACAACTATCTGGAGTAACGAGCATAACCGTGCTATTGAGCTGGCCACCAGCGACAGCCTGCGCAAGGCGCTTGACAATCCGATTGAACTAGCTGCAGAGCACTTGCAAAATGCTACCCTGATTATGCCGGACAGCGTTCTGTCTTGGGATGTACTGTCTGAAATTCAGATCATGAATAACAACACCAAGGCCGCGATCCAGGCGAAAGAAAAAGTCCTGGACCTTAAGCAGCAACCAAGTGCACAGGATTACAACAGGCTTGCGGATTTCTATCGCGCCGAAAATAACTTTAAAGGCGCCATCAACGTCCTCAGCAAAGGCCGCGAAGCCTATCCCGACAGCGTCTTTCTGAGCGAAAAACTTGCCGATTCATACCAAAGTGACGGTCAATATCAAAAAGCAATTTCCACAGTTGAAAGGCTAATCGAGCGGGATCCGGACAACCCGCAATACCATCTGGCACTGGGGACCCAGCTGTATCAGACCGTCTTGGAGTTGAATGATTCGCTCAGCACAAACTCCGACCAGATCTTCAAGCTCAACAAAAAGCTGGAAGCCGGGTCGGGCAATACCAGCAGCATAAAGCAGCAAATATCGGAGTTACAAAGTGCCAATAAATCGCTACAAAGCCAGATCTCCGATCTAACCGACCGGGCCATTGAGGAGTTAAACACTGTTATCGAGTATCGGCCCGATGATGCTTCTGCTTATAACACGCTGGGAGTAATCTATCAGAACAAAGCTTCTGCTCTGTTTGAAGAGCGTGAGCAAACGATGGACAATCAAAAAGCGGCTGAGATCGACAAGCAGGCACGAGAACATCTGCAGGATGCCCGAAAATATTATGAAAAAGCGACTGAGATCGACCCTGACAACAAGCAGTACTGGGAGTCTCTCTTTAGAGTGTATGTTGCACTTGGTATGGATGAAAGAGCCAAAGAAGCCCAGCAAAAAGCAGGCATGTAATTTATAATCCCTAAGACCCACGAATTTTTGAAATATACGTATTTCACCCGAATGGCGATCCCTTTTATAGGGATTGCATTCGGGTTCTTTATTGGATGTTCCACTTTATCTGGCAATAAAACTAAAACTGAAAGTGATGGTTCTCTCTCTCAAAAAGATTTAAAAAAAAGACTTAGCAAGATAGAGGCCAACATTTCGAGTAATCCCGATAATGCTGAGGCCTACTACCAAAAGGGAGATGTATTAAGCAAACTTGCGCAGCGCCAAAATCCCCCGGCAAAACGAGCCCCATATTACCGGGAGATGCAGAATGCGCTGGCCGAGGCCAGTACCATTCACCAATCCAGCAGCCAAACACAAGGTGAGGAAAAGGTAGATGAACTGCTGCAGGTAAACTGGAGCTTTGAGCATAATCAAGGGGTTAAAATTCTGCAAACCGACAGCACGCTTAACAACAATGATCTGAATAACGCAGCAGATCATTTCAATAATGCCCTTATTATTATTCCAGACAGTGCTGTTTCTTATAAGATGAAGGCCCGGGCGTTATATAAAAAACATAAGATCGACCAGGCGATCCAAACGCTCAACACAGCCAGAAATCGCATTGGGGATCTGTCAACGTCATATATTGAGCAGCTCGCTTACCTTTACCTTGAAAGCAACCAAACGCAGAGGGCGATCGATCTGTACGAGGAGGCGGAGAGTTTTTCAAGCGATAACCTAAACCTTCTCCACGGACTGGCCAATGCATATATCACCGCTGATCAACATAAAGAGGCGACAAAATTGCTGGGTACGCTTGTGGAAAACAAGCCGGAAAACATTATTTATCTCGAGTCCTATGGTACCGAGCTTTACAGCGTAGGCATGCAGCAATTGGATTCACTCCAGTCTTTCACTATCGGGGATTCACTGGCAATTCAGCAAACCAAATCCAGTGCTGATACCCTCATGAATATGGCCCAGAACCAGCTCAGAAAAATACTGAACCAAAATCCCGACAAGACAGAGATCAAACAACAACTGGCTGATATAAATAAAAATTATGCCGCTAAGCTATCACAAATAAAGTCACTGTATTCTGAATCGAAGCAACAGGAGATTGAAAATCAGATCCAAAATAGTCTTTCAAGTGCAGTCAACCTCTACGAGGAACTCGTTGAGCAACAACCGGATAAAACCGAGTTTTGGAAACACCTTTATCAGGCATATTCCTATCTTGGAATGCAGGAGCAAGCTAACGAAGCAAAAGCCAAAGCAAATCTCTGATTTTTTATGAAATTCAATACCAAAGCAATACACGCCGGACAGGAACCGGAAGAGACCTCCGGTGCGGTAATGCCGCCTATTTTTCAAACTTCAACCTATACACAACAGGCCCCGGGCGTCAACAAAGGACATGAGTACGCCCGTGTAACCAATCCTACCCGAACGGCCCTTGAAAAGCTAATCGCAGGCCTTGAGGATGCAGATGAATGCGCCTGCTTTGCCAGTGGGTGTGCAGCAATGGATGCTTTTATCAAGATGTTTCGTCCGGGTGATCACATTATTGCCTCTGATGACCTGTATGGAGGTACCTACCGCTTATTCCGAGAAGTTTTTGAGCCATATAATATCCGGTTCAGCTTTGTCGATATGACTGACATCCCCAAAATAAAAGAAGCGATTACGCCCGACACCAAACTGATCTGGATCGAGACACCGACCAACCCCATACTTCGCGTTGTAGATATTGAGGCTGTGACGAGTGTCGCTCGTGATCAGGATATCTTGACAGTGGTAGACAACACCTTCGCCTCTCCCTACTTGCAAAAGCCGCTGAATCTCGGGGCCGATGCGGTGCTCCACTCCACGACCAAATACCTGGGCGGCCATTCCGATGTTATTGGCGGAGCTGTGGCCAGCTCAAACGAGGAGATCATGGAGAAGCTTAGATTCCAGGTCAAAACCACTGGAGCTGTTCCAGGGCCGATGGACTGCTACCTGACTCTGCGCGGAATAAAAACGCTTCATGTCAGAGTGGAACGGTCTGTAGAAAATGCACATAAAATAGCCGATTTTCTTAATGGCCATCCTAATGTTGAACAGGTGAACTACCCCGGACTTTCTTCCCATCCGCAGCACGAAGTAGCTAAGAAGCAGATGAGTGAATTTGGAGCGATGGTTTCATTTAGCTTAAAGGACGATTCTGTTGAGACCGCCCAGGAATTTATGGGACGTACAAAAATATTTACTTTGGCTGAAAGTTTGGGAGGTGTGGAATCACTAATTAGCCATCCCGCATCAATGACACACGCCTCAATCCCCATGAAAGTTCGAGAGGCCGCTGGCTTAAAGGACTCCCTGATCCGACTGTCCATCGGGATTGAAGATGGCGATGATTTGGTTGAAGATTTAGAACAGGCATTTGATTAGTATTGAGTTTCACTAGTTTGTACTGAAAACTCACGACTCTGGTATTATGAAAGACGTTGTTATAGTAGCTGCCAAACGTACACCGATCGGTTCATTCGGTGGATCACTGGCCTCATATACGGCCCCGGAGTTGGGATCTACCGTAATACTGGAACTGGTTAAATCAGCTGGTATCAAACCGAGTGATATTAATGAGGTGGTGCTGGGCAACGTTTTGACTGCCGGAGTGGGACAGGCCCCCGCACGCCAGGCAGCCATCAAAGCTGCGCTACCCGACCTCACCCCCTGTACCACCGTCAACAAGGTTTGTGCATCCGGGATGAAAGCGATCATGATTGCCGCCAACCAGATACAGCTTGAGGAGGCTGATGTGGTTGTAGCCGGGGGTATGGAAAGTATGAGCAACGTCCCCTACTACTTGCCCGATCACCGCTTTGGATCAAAGCTGGGGCACAGCAGCGTTAAGGATGGCATCCTGATCGATGGACTATGGGATGTTTATAACGATTTCCATATGGGCAATGCAGCTGAAATTTGTGCCCGTGAGTGCAATATAAGTCGAGAGCAGCAGGACGAATTTGCCGTCACTTCCTACAAAAGAGCCATTGAAGCCCACGAGAAGGGATATTTCAAAAATGAAATCATCCCTATGAAAGTGAAAGACCGTAAGGGGAATACCGAAAAAATGACGATGGATGAGGAGCTCAAGAAAGTTAACTTTGAAAAGATCCCGAAACTTCGTCCCGTTTTTGAGAAAGAAGGAACCGTAACCGCTGCCAATGCGAGCAGTATTAATGACGGGGCCGCCGGTGTTTTGTTGATGAGCGCGGACAAAGCCAGAGAATTCGGACTACAGCCGCTTGCGCGAATTATCAGCCAGGCCAGTGCCGCCAAAGCACCCGAATGGTTCACCACAGCCCCGGCCGATGCGATTCCCAAAGCGTTGAAACGCGCAGGAGTAGACAAAAAAGAGATCGACCTTTTTGAAATAAACGAGGCTTTTTCGGTTGTATCACTGGCCAACAATCAAATCCTGGAACTTGATCCCGAAAACGTGAATATCCACGGCGGAGCGGTAAGCCTGGGGCATCCGATTGGTTGTTCTGGAGCCCGAATTATTGTAACGCTGCTGCATGCACTGAAGAGTACCGGTGGACGCCTGGGGTGCGCAGGTATATGCAACGGTGGCGGTGGGGCTTCCGCGATGGTGCTGAAAATAGCTGATTAACCGAGCAGTAATTTACTGCATGAACTTAAACTGGATATCAGTCTAATTACCGCTTGGCTGGGGAAATATCTCAAGATTCGTACGAAATAAACTGCCATAACGTTGGTATATTAAAAATCGACAATATTACTCACTTCACTTGCGAATTATCGTAAAAATCGTTCATTTTACTGTTTCATCTGCGGCTGGAGAGGTATTCTTTTACCCAGCTTCGCTATCACTCAATACATCGGGATATCGCAAAAATTTACAGAACTAACACTGATTAGAAATACACCACATGTTTAAAAAAGTACTTTATAATCTGTCACTTCTCCTGTTTGCGTTTAGCATCGCCTCCTCATACGCACAGGTGGGGATTACGTCCGTGCCTTTCCTTCAGATTGAACCCGACTCACGAGGGGCCGGGATGGGTAATACCGGTGTTGCTATCGCTGACAACGCTTCAGCCGTCTACTGGAATGCAGCAGGACTTGCCTACCAAAAGGGAAACCAAATAAGTGTCACCCACGCCGAATGGTTGCCTGCTTTCAACGCTGACCTATTTTACGATTACCTGGTCGGTAAATACTATATCGAAGGGATCGGTACCATTGGTGCCCACATCACCTATTTAAATCTAGGTGAGCAGATTCGAACCAACGAGCAGGGACTTGAACAGGGCCGTTTTAACAGTAACGAATTTGCCGGCGGTATCTCCTATGGAGGAAAACTTAGTGAAAACTTCGCACTCGGCGGTGGTGTTCGCTTTATTTACAGTAGCCTGGCAGAAGGTCAAGTCGGGCAGCAAACAATTAATCCCGGTTCCAGCGTTGCTGTAGATCTTTCGGGATTGTATCGAAGCAAGTTTTTTAATTTTGCCGGAAGCGATGCACAATTTAGTGCCGGCTTCAACCTTTCCAATGTAGGACCCGGAATTCAGTATACCGATAATGCACAAAAAGATCCGCTGCCTACAGTACTTCGCATGGGCTGGGCTTTTGAATGGAATCTCGATCCTGAGGGTATTAATACCATCACAATTGCCAATGACATTTCCAAAATAATGGCGCGGGGTGACTCCACCGGATCTGAAGGGGTGGTCCAGGCCCTGTTCTCATCCTGGGATGAATATACCCGCTATAACGGTTCTGAAAATGTAACGCTTGGCGTGATGGACCAGTTTATGATCGGAACGGGTATTGAGTACTGGTATAATGATCTTTTTGCCATCCGGGGTGGTTACTATTACGAGCATCCTGAAAATGGTGATCGTGTTTTCTTTACAGTCGGTGCCGGCCTGCGTTACAGCCTAATTGGTGTCGACTTTAGCTATATTGCAGCACTTGAGGAAGAACATCCACTCGCAAATACAACGCGCTTCAGTTTGCTTATCAACTTCTAAAAGAGCTGCATCCTGGCACTTCAAATGCCTATAACATACGATTTTATATTCATCAAAAGCATGCTTATTGCAAGTGTGCTTTTGTTTTTTGGGGGCACTTCCATTTTTGCCCAACAAACAGATATCAAACGCAGCCATGCACTATCTTCCAACGACCATATAATGATATCTCCCAGCCAGATCCAGGCCACTGGAACGCTGAATATCCTGGCGGTGCGAGTATCCTTCCTCCCGGATGACAACCGCCTGACCTCAGGAAACGGCACATTCGAGCCCGGCAGCCTTCCCTACCTGGAAGAAAATGATACCAGTATCGATCCCCTGCCCCATGACCAAGCCTATTTTGAAGCGCACCTGGAATTTGCCAAGAATTACTTTGAGAAGGTCTCGGGTGGTCAGCTTTCGGTGGATTACGAGGTATTACCGGACATTTACCAGCTGGATCAGCAGATGGAGTACTATTCTCCCACCGGGGAAAATTTTACTAATGAAAAGCTGGCTCTTTTGGCCCGTGATGTATGGCAAAAAGTAGAAGAACACGGCGGTTTCGATGCCACTGGATTGAATCCCCAAAACACCGCATTCGTAATTTTTCACGCCGGGGTGGGTCGTGATATAGAACTCACCGGAACTTCTCTCGACAAAACGCCACAGGATATCCCTTCACTATATTTAAGCACTCAATCCCTGGCAAACCTGCTGAACGATCCAAACTTCAATGGATTTCCTGTGAATAATGGCAGCTTCAGGATCACAAATTCACTGATTTTACCTCGCACCCTTTCCCGGCGCGGTGTGGATGTGAGCGATTCTGAGTTTGTATTGCAGCTATCAACAAACGGTTTAATCACTGCTACTCTAGGCAGCCATCTTGGGCTACCGGATCTCTTTAACACACAGACCGGTGCCTCAGGAATTGGGCGATTCGGCCTAATGGACGGGGCAGCTATTTTTTCCTATAGCGGCCTTTTTCCGCCGGAACCTTCCGCATGGGAAAAAATATACCTGGGATGGACCTCTCCTTTTGAGATCGATATGAGCACTTCATCCCCGGTTCAGTTGAGCGCCTCTTCACTACATCAAACAAACAGTTCAGTTGCCAAACACGCCCTTTCGAATAGCGAATACTTCCTGGTTGAAAACCGGCACCGGGATACTGAAAACGACGGGGCCATTCTAACAATTCGACAACCGGATGGCACGGAGATTCAACAACGGTACGATAACAGCGATGAAGCATTTGTGAACCAAGCATCTGGATTTGAAGAGGAATTAACTCCTGGTGTCTTGGTCAACGTCGACAACTTTGACTGGAGCCTTCCGGGCGGGCTGGATCGCGGACCAGATGAAGAGCCCGGTACGCCAGACGACCGGCTGCTTAACGGGGGAATGCTGATCTGGCATATCGATGAGGCAATTATTCAGCAACAGATTTCTGGAGGTGGGGTAAATGCAAATCCTGAACGACGTGGTGTTGATCTCGAAGAGGCTGACGGTGCACAGGATATTGGTCGACCGATTGACGGGCAGACCACTAACTTCTCAACAGGCACTGCATTCGATTTCTGGTGGGCTGGAAATGATGCCTCTGTAATCTCCACGCAGGGTGATACGCTGAGTCTCTATGAAAATAAATTTGGCTCTGATACCCATCCAAACAACGACAGTAACTCCGGTGCACCCACTTTTTTTGAATTCTATGATTTTTCCGGGATCGGCCCGACCACTACCTTCCGAGTCCGCGGTGTTGATGAGGGCGTGATCGAATCTGTGATGCAGGCAAACCTGCCGGGGGATCAAGCTTTTACCCCGCAGAATGATTCCTACTGGAACTCCTATCCCCTGTCATTGGCTACATTTTCGGCACAACAGGACAGCTTTCTGGTGATTCCCACTGGACAAACTACCTATGCCCTTCAAATCAATTCGCAATCATCCACTTTTCATGATTTCCAGACCGGGGCTCCTCAACAGCCGTATGCAGGGCAAAGCCTGATCCTGGCGGAAAAACCGGGAAATGACAGCAGCATCATAAATGCCTGGCGTTGGGATGGCTCAAAGTGGCAGAACGAATGGACCAATTCAGCCAGAGCCAACTCGGGCTTTTTAAGCTCACAAAGTGATGATATCCTGCTACTTGATTTCACAGACCAGCGTTTCAACCTTACAGATGGGTCCCCGTTATCAGAACTGTCTACTCCTCAGCAGCAATCGGCAACGGTTGGAGGAAATTACGCGATCCTTTCGCAAAATGAATTACGGGTGGAAGGGACCGACGTCAACACTTCGGTTATGGCCGGTTCTTCGCGAAAGTATACCGGCGGACTGCAACTCACTTCAGGGCAGAATCTCTTTTACCTGATGGAGGACGACGCTTTTTATCTCATTGATCCCCAGTCCGAAAATCCCAAACGATTGCTTTTTGAATCCGAAAATTACGGGTGGCCGGCCTTTGCAGACTTTGACCATGATAACCGTCTTGATATTCTATTTGTGAATAACCGGCAAAACCGCCTGGATGCTGTTAACGCCAATGGCGCTTTTTTGAACAGTTTTCCCATTCATGTGCCACAGGGAGCACAGTTTACCGGAACCCCACTAGTCACTGATCTTGATGGAGATCAATCACTCGACTTGATTGCTACCGTGCAGGACTCTGTTTCTATGAATCTTATAGCCTATAATCAAAATGGAACTATGAAAGAGGGATTCCCACTGTATCTCGGAGCTGTAACACAGATGGGAAATCAGCCGATTCATCCCGTGATCTTCGGGGAAAAGCTGTATGCAGTAAGTCATGAAGGCGATTTAAAGGCCTGGCGATTTCCTGCACTGCAAGACACGCGCTGGGGGAGTCGCTATGGGAATGAGCCATTTAATAAAGTTACCGGACGATTGAACGAATCCGATCCACCACAGATGCCCAGTTCTATCCTGGTGGATTCAGAAACCTATAATTGGCCGAATCCTGCACAGGATGAAACCTATATTCGATACCAAACCTCGGGGTCGGGAAGTGTTGAGATTAGAATTATCACAGCAAGTGGCCGCGTTATTTTTGACGAGGATTTCGAAACCAGCGGCGGTGCCCCGGAAGAGCAGCGCATTTCTACTGCAGAATGGGGCAGCGGCATCTACCTCGCACAGGTTACGGCAACGGTCAATGGCCAGGAATCCAGCAAGCTTATCAAAATAGCGGTGGTTCACTGATGAATAGAAGATTTCAACTTCTTTTATTACTGGTCGGTTTCCTCGGGGTACAAAGCTTGTTACCCGGCCAGGTACATGCGCAGTTGTCGCCCTCCAATTACAGCTACCCGTACCACCATCTTTCCTGGTACACGCTGGAGAGCGAACATTTTCTGATCCACTTCCAGGATGGAAACAGCCGGTCAGCCCAGGTGGCTTCCCGCATAGCGGAGGAGGTGTATCCGCATATTACGGAACTGTACGGGATTGAGCCCGACTCCAAAACCAGCATCGTATTGAAAGACAGAGAGGATTACTCCAACGGTGCCGCATACTTTTTTGACAACCAGATTGATATCTGGGTTCCCGCACTCGACTCCCCACTTCGGGGGACACACGACTGGATGCGCGATGTGATCAGCCACGAATTCACGCATATTGTACAGCTGACCGCCTCCATGAAGCGCAGTCGCACCCTGCCCGCCATCTATCTCCAGTGGCTTTCCTACGAAGATGTTCGGCGTCCTGACGTACTTTACGGCTATCCCAAGGGACTCCTCACCTACCCGTTTTCATCAATCAGCGTGCCGGGCTGGTTTGCCGAGGGTGTGGCACAATACCAACGGACAGGCTGGAGCTATGACACCTGGGATTCGCACCGTGATATGGTCCTGCGAACCGCCATCCTCAATGACAATTATCTATCATTTGATGAGATGGGGACCTTTTCATCAAAAACTAGCCTGGAACGTGAGCAGGTATACAACCAGGGATTTGGCTTTACGATTTTCCTGGCACACCGGTATGGTGAATCCGTCTTAAGTGAGATCAGCGATACCCTGAGCACCGGTGGAGTCAATAGCATAGACTTGGCAATTCAACAAGTGACCGGCAAAAGCGGGCAGGAGCTGTTTGAAGAATGGATTTTGGAGCGAGAAGATTTTTATAGCTCGGCAGTGGGTTCTATTAATTCCCAGGAATCTGAGCTCATCGAACCGAAGGGCTACTTTAACTTCTATCCCACCTATTCGCCGGACGGTACAAAAATTACTTACCTGTCCAATAAAAAAATCTCCGAATCTGCAGTATCACTCTTTGTTCGGGATTTGCAAACGGGTACAAGCAAGGGAACGGAAATCGATTTAACCCCCCGGGCACACCCCCGACAGTTTGCCCTAAGTTGTGGATTTAGTGAGGAACCGCTGATTAACCGCATCCGCTCCTCCTTTTCCTTTGCACCGGATGGCCGGCGCCTGGTCTTTACACGGACAACACTCAACAAATATGGTGAACGATATAACGACCTGTTTTTTTACGATTTTGAATCAGAAAGCACGGATCGTTTGACATACAGTGCTCGTCTTCACGATCCTTCATGGAGTCCCGATGGAGAGCAGATCGCCGCTGTCCAGGTTGCGCAGGGGACCGCCAATCTTGTACTGGTCAATACCCAAAACGGTTCAGTAGAAAAATTGACCCATTTTGAAGACGGCGAGCAGGTTTATAAGCCGGAATGGGGACTTGGGGGACAAGAAATCTTCTTTTCTTTTGCCGAAAAAATGGGACGTTCTATTCGCAGATTTAACCTGGAGAGGCAGCAGGCTGAACCTTTTTTAAAAGAGCAGTTCATCGATTTCCGTACTCCTTTTATCGACCCACAGGGCGACTATCTCTACTATAGCAGTGACCCTGACGGCATTTTCAATATCTACCGCGTTCCGTTGGATAGCCCGGAAGCCTCACAAAAACTGACAAGCGTAACCGGTGGTGCATTTATGCCAACGCTCAGTGATAAAGGTCGGCTGACGTATGCCGAGTACCGGGAAGGTGGCTACAAAATTGTGTCAAAAAAGTTGCCTGAATTCCCGCAGAGCATCATTTGGGGAAGCTACCGGCCTCCAGCACCCAGGGAAATTTCGTTTCCAGATAATCCCAATAGCTTTACGGAGCTCAACAATTTCAATGACTCCGACATCGATCCCCTGGATGAGAATACACTAACTAATGCTGATACCGGTCGGGTGAATATGCAGATACCTACAGTAAACGGTTCGGATCAAAGGCAACTTTATAGTTACGATCAAGAGTTTACCAAATTCAGCTTTTACCCGGTAATCCGTTTCGACAACTACTCCAAGTTTAACGGCAGCAACAGCTCATTGCTCAGGGCCGGTGATTTTGGTGGATTAGGTGAAAACCTGGTGCGTGATCTAAAAATCGGAACCTACTTTAGCTCCCGTGAAGTAACCAACCGCCTGAATATTTTTGGTGGTGCCCTGTTCGGAGTTGGGTCGCGCAGCGCCGATGGCATCGGTGATTTCTTTAGCCCTTCGCGACTCACTGACCTGGATCGTGACCTGTTCCTGATTACAGAATATCGCGGGCTGCCATTTATCAAGAAGCGATGGTCTCCGACGCTGGCCGTTGAGCTCTACAACATGCGCCGCAATGTGAACGGGGGACTTTCCGTGGAGGAATTTCCCTGCACCTCCTGCCTGCCCGATACCACTTCGGTGGATATCGCATACAACATCTGGGAGATTGATCTGTTCCTTCGGAGCAAAATCGATGCACACTCCCTGGTTGAGCTTGGTATCGGCTATACCCCGTACCGCGTGCAGACTGATGCTTTTTTCTCAAGGGAGCTGGAACAGCTGGTACCCTCTAGCTCCACCGAATACTACCGCGGTACGTTGCTTACGGCAGCCTACGTCTACGAGTCTTTCCTCCCCTATCCCCATAGTGACACCGCCCCAATCGGGCTCAGGGCCAGCCTTCGATACAATTACCGCCCCAGCCAGCTACTTGAAAATTTTGAAATTGAAGATGGAAGCCTCTCTCCAGTTTACCAGAAATCCAAAAATCATTCAGTAGAGTTAAGTTCTCGTTATGGATTCGAAATGGGTGATTTCACCACCGGACAGGTCTATTCCCGCTTTTTCAGTTATTTCAGCAATCCGGGCGATACTTTTTATCTCGATTATATCGGCGGATTTACCGGAATGCGAAGCTACCCCTATTTTGCACTTTCCGGCAATACGACCGCCTTTTCAGAGTTTTCTTACATTTTTCCCCTGTTTACAGACATCAATGAACAGGTTGGACGCCATTCATTCGACAAACTTTTTCTGCGGCTTTTCGGGGAAGTGGGGAATGGATGGAATGGACCGGAGGGAACAGGGGCAAATCTGAAGGCCGGTATAGGGGCTGAACTGCGCTTTTCCCTGAACAGCTATTATCTCTATCCCCTCAAATTCTTCATCAGCGGAGCCTACGGATTTAATAAATTTGATGTTACTTTACCTGACGAGTTTATTACTGAATCGTCTTCCAACAAAGTAAGCTATGGAAGAGAGCCTATTATTCACTTCGGATTCACCTTTGATTTTGAAATTCTAAATCATGATTAGAATCGTAATCTACATCCTGGCCTTCCTGTTGGCCGGTAATGTGCTTATTGCCCAGCCGTTGAAAACGAATCTCCCGTTCAGCCAGCAAGAGATAGAAACCGGGCAGGAAGACTTCTCTAACTTGTCAATGAGTGATTTTCGATATCAAGCCGTTGCACCGACCTCTTCATCACGTTTAGTTAACGCGCTGCAAACCAAGCCGGGATTGGCCCTGCTCAGTTCTGCGATTATCCCGGGCACCGGACAGGCAGTCAATAACAAATGGATTCGCGCGGGGGCCTATTTTGCTGCAGACCTGATTCTGCTGGCGGTTCATTTCCACAGCCAGCACCGGGCGGAAGAACTGCAACGCGATTATGAACAGTTTGCCGACAACAACTGGAGCGTGGTCACCTACGCAAAATGGCTGGTCGACTACCATGAACAGAACAACATATCGAATCCATATATCGACGAGCTACAACAGCAGGTCCAGGATGCAAATCCCGCCTTTGATCCCGATGTGGACTGGAACACCGTTGATATTGAAACACTCCGAAATGTAGAAAATAACACCCCCTTCATAACGACAGAGGGTACGGGTAATAATTTTTCGCATGAAATGCCTGCTTACGGTTCACAGCAGTATTATGAACTGATCAGCAAATACTACCAGTACGGTCCGGGATGGAATAGCTTTGGGATAAACCGAGAGGGGCAGCCATTGGATAGCCACTATCAACTGGAATGGAATGGAAGCGATATGCCACCCCATTTTTTTGAAGGGGCAAGCCTGTCAGACCGATTCAATAACAAGTATCGCATCGCCGGGAACATGCTAGCGTACATGCTCTTAAACCATGTAGTTTCCGCTTTTGATGCTTTTATCACCGTCAAGCTCAAAAACAACAAGCTGGAAACACAATCGAATATTTTTGGACCTGAACAGTTTATCCTAAAATATCATTTTTAAGATGACCGTTATGAACTGTATCTTCCAGACGCTATGATAAACTATCTAAAAAACATACTGACCAGTAGAAAGTTCTACCTCTCGATACTGGGTGGAATCATCTCAATAGCCGGAATTTTGCTTATCCTAAACGAAGTGATCATGCCGGCCTATACCAATTACTATGAAGGCGTCACCGTCCCGGATGTAAGAGAAATTTCCCTTGCCGAGGCAGAAGAACTACTGACCTCCTACGGCCTGCGATATGAGGTTACGGACCGGCGGGCTAACTCGGCATTCCCGGCCGACTATATCATTGATCAGACACCGACACCTGCTGAAATTGTTAAACCGAACCGCAAAATATACCTGACGGTCAACACCGAATCGAATCCCCAGGTTACCGTCCCGAATGTGGTAGACTTGTCATATCGCAATGCACGTATTCAACTAGAAAACCATGGGTTAACCCCGGGAACAGTAAGCTATGAATCCTCCAGGTTCAAGAGTTCTGTTTTGCGTCAATCTGTTGAGGCTGGACGAACGGTAGATAAAGGTACCGTTGTGGATCTCGTAGTTAGTGACGGGCTGGGAGAAAAAATGGTGGATATGCCCGACATAATTGGCCTCAAACTGACGGAAGCCCAACAGAAGCTCCGGGAGGCGGGATTACGCATCGGTCCTTTTCAATGGAAACCCAGCAAGGAGGTTTCACCCAATACCATCCTCAGCTTTACTCCCCGGAAAGAACAGGTTGTCGAGGGTGAAACGATTACACTAACAATTTCCGAACGTTTTAAAGTAGAAGAAGAAAGTGAATCGGGGGCTGTCAGCATCGATACAACTTATATCGAAGGTGACTCACTCCAACAAAACCAACAGAACTAACATGGACATACAACTTCCGGTGCTTGCCCCTTCTATACTGGCCTCGGACTATTCCAAGCTTGGTGAACAGATCAAAGAGTGTGAACAGGGTGATGCCAAATGGATTCACTGTGACATCATGGATGGTCATTTTGTGCCAAACATCTCGTTTGGTCCCGATATTGTAAAAGCAGTCGGGCGGGTCACGGATCTTTTCCTGGATGTCCACCTGATGATTGAAAACCCGGAACGGTATATTGAACACTTTGTGGACGCCGGTGCTGATCAAATTACCGTGCATTATGAGGCATGTACCCATCTGCACCGCACCCTGCAGTTAATCAAACAACATGGCGCACTGGCTGGTGTCGCCGTTAATCCCGCAACCTCTCTCCAAAACATTGAGCCGATCCTGGACCTGGTGGACCTGGTACTTGTCATGAGTGTGAACCCCGGTTTCGGTGGACAGGATTTCATTCCCAAAACCTATGAGCGCCTCGAAGAGATGGCCGCCCTGCGCAGTAGTGAAAATTACAATTACCTGATCTCCGTGGATGGGGGAGTAAACCTCGACAATATTGATAAAGTGTCGCGGGCCGGAGCTGATGTCCTGGTAGCAGGTAGTGCTGTCTTCAAAGCCAAAAATATTCCAGGTCGGATTAAGGAGCTGCAAAAGAAGGCGAAGGCCGGCAGCAAAGAATGGGTATAGAATTAAGAGTTAAGAATCACTGTTGTCCTGTAAAAAACTTTTGGGAGCTGACCTACTACTAATTTCTGTTGTTCATTTTTTCAACGATGAAAAAATAAACAAAAAAAATCGCCGGCGAAGGTAAACTTGACCTGAAGGTCTCTTCGTTCCACTAAAAAAATCACAGATTTTTTCTTTACGCTCCCCTCCGCTCCTTCCGGGCGGTCAACTTTACCAAGGCCGGAAGTCGAAGTCTCGTTTTATTTTATGAAGCCTGTTTATAAGGGAGCATATTGAATTCCTTTTCAAAAAACGATCTGTAATAAACTTATATGCCCAAATGAGATTCATTTCCCCGGGACACTACTGAATGGAAATGAGGAATTTTATGAGTTTGAATATGTGCATAAGGCAGAAATCTCACCTTGAGGGGAGACGAACCATCTGAGTTGTCTCCGACAGCAGTCGGCGTGGATCCGAGGGGTGTTACCCCAGGAATTGAAAAACATCTGTCGCCTGATTAAGAATAATTCACGGCTTTTCCCCACAACTCATTTTACCGGCAGCCCTCCGGTTTGTATTTTGGGATATCAACAGATAATCATGTTTCCCTTTTATGGCCCAAGAATCTCCCGGTTACGAACTGCGTTGTGTGGCAAACAATCATCTCAATTCTGAACGAGAGACGACCACTTACTGCACGGAATGTGGTAGTGTGCTGCGCGTCATTTATGAAAACTCCTCACCCGATATACAGTACCCACTAAAAAATATTCAACCAGAGCCGCTCAAAACGGGGGTATCATCGCTAAAGGAACTTCCTCGTCTTTCTGAAACCTATGGGGTAGACCTATGGGCAAAGCTCGAATTCGAGCATCCTACAGGTTGTTTTAAGGATCGAGGCAGTTACATAGAAGTACAGAAAGCGATGGAGCTTGGTGCAGATGCGATCTGCCTGGCCTCTACCGGTAACATGGCGGCATCAGTAGCAGCATATGCCAGCTATTTCAAAATTCCCTGTTTCGTTTTTGTGCCGGAAAAAACCACCGATGCTAAGATTGCCCAGGCCACTATTTATGACGCCAACATTATTCGTATTAAAGGCGATTTCAGTGCCTGTGAAGCATTATGTCGCAAATTTGCTAAATCGGGGAACTACTACCTGGCCGGCGATTATGTATTCCGGGAAGAGGGACAAAAATCCTTTTCCTATGAGCTAATTGAACAGCAAGGCAATGATTTCGACTATGTTTTTATCCCGGTGGGATGCGGTACCAATTTCGGGGCTATCCACAAGGGATTTAAAGAGTTGAAGGCTGCTGGGAAAATAAATCGAATACCACACTTGGTCGCTATTCAACCGGAACAGAGTTCGCCGGTAGTCGAGGGAATTTTCAAGAAAGAGAAAATCATCAAGAAGCAGGTCAACACCATGGCCCAGTCGGTGGCGGCCTCCGATCCCGTGGATTTTGAAAAAGTGTTGATAGGCATTCAAGATACTGACGGGCAAGCGTTCACAGTGAGTGAAAATGAAATATTGCAATCACTGAAAGAGATGGCGGTAGAAGAAGGTCACTTTACTGAGCCAGCCAGTTCCCTTCCACTGGCAGCAGTCAAGAATAACCTAGATCAATTTACGGGTAAAAAATGTCTGCTTGTCCTCACTGGTGCCGGCCTCAAAGACACCATAGTGGTAGCCAAACACTCCCTCTCCTCCCCCGTGCTTTCTCCAAGTATTGAAAAAGTGACCAATTATATCAACTCGGGATATATCGACATGCAGAAACAGTCGTGGGGTAAATCTCGTGACACGTTTATTCCCAACCTAAAGATGGATGCAGATCATGAACAGATTTACAACCAATATCTCGAAAGCATAAATAAAAAAGGGAAAACGTTGAGCAACAAGGAAATTGAAGTACTGCAGTCCCTGGTATTCAATGAAGAGCTTGACCTGGAGTATCCGGTGGAAGTTGCTGATTACAAAATAACCATGCATAAACACGGGCTGGTACACGCCACTGCCAAGCTGATCCTGGATGGGGAAAAAGTCACAACCGAAGCCAAGGGTGTGGGACCTGTGGATGCCATTCTTACCGCAATAAAGTCTGAAACGGACAATATTCTAAACCTGGAGGTAAAGAATCACGAGGTCGAGATACTGAGCCCTGATACCGATTCGCTGGTTGTTGTGACGTTGACCCTCGGGGAAATAAACACCGACCATGAGTGGGTATCAAAAGCGGCCTCACCTGATACGCTGGAAGCAGCCGTGCAGGCCTTTACCAAGGGACTGGCTATTGCTTTGAAAGGGACTGAAGCGTAGATCATGTGCGACGCACTTTGGAAGTGCGTCGCACATTTTGATACTTTTTATAATTAGTTTTATGGGTTTCCCTTCCCCAAACCGTCATAAATATATAACAACATTATAGAAGTAGAATGGCGCACAGAAAAATTAAATTCGAGAGAGAAAAATACTATCATAGAGGAGTGCTTAAAACCAATATATTTTTAGAGACAGATAACTACTTGTTCCTTTTAGAAAAAGTTCAAAAATATTCGGCAGAGTTAGGAATAAATATTATAGCATACTGCTTGATGCCAAATCATTATCACTTTTTAGTACAACAAAAGGGTGAACAACCTGTTAGGAAATTTGTCCAACGTCTATTTAATAGCTTTACCAAAGCTTTTAATAAAAAGTACGACAGAAGTGGGACCCTTTTTGAAGGACCATATAAAGCAGTCTGTGTTGAGGACACATCTTACCTAATACATCTCTGCCGATACATTCACCGAAATCCCCTGGATGCGAAGTTAGTCAATAGAATTGGGGAATGGCCATTTTCTAATCTTAAAGAGTGGCTGGGTATGAGAAATGGAAGTCTATTTGACCAAGAGTTTCAGAATACATATTTCGACTCTTCTGAAGAATATCTCGATTTTCTTAAGACTGTTGAATCTAAAGAGAACCTTGATAAATATCTTTTTGAATAGCTCTACGTGCGACGGACTTCCGAAGTGCGTCGCACGTAGTTTTTAAAATGTTAATCCTTCAATACCGCTGCATCAAAAGCTGTTTGAGGTGCCCAAAGTCATTCTCCAGCTTAATACTTTGTTTTTCCTTCTTTAGCGATTCTGCCAACCGATCGGGAATTGGGACCTCTTCACCTGTTGCTGGTTCAATCACATCCCCAAACTTTGCTGGATGGGCTGTTGAAAGAATAACAAACGGCGTTTCGCCGGACTCGCTAAAATACCCCGCTGCATTTTTACGGTATTTCTTAACCGCCAGGTACCCCACTGCCGTGTGCGGATCGAGCAGGTACCCGGTCTCTTTTTTGACCTCCTGAATTGCCTGCCGCGTCTGTTCGTCAGAAAAGGAAGCGCCCCAGATATGTTTTTGAATGGTCTCGTGATTGTTCCCGAAGAGATACTCAATCCGGGAAAAATTACTGGGATTCCCAACATCCATCGCGTTTGAGATGGTCCGTTCCGAAGGGCGTGGATTAAAAGAACCGGTCTCCAGGTACTCGGGTACCACATCATTGACATTGGTTGCGGCTATAAATCCAGTTGCCGGCATACCAATTTTATGTGCCATCAGGCCGGCCGTAAGATTTCCGAAATTGCCACTTGGAACACAAAATATGGGCGCACCCACGGACTCACCAAGCTGCTTCAATGCATATAGATAGTAAAATGATTGCGGAACCAGCCGAGCGATGTTAATAGAGTTGGCCGAGCTCAAAATAAGCTGCCTGTTCAGTTCAGCATCCGAGAACGCCTGTTTCACCATTTTCTGGCAGTCATCAAAAGTACCATTGACCTCCAGTGCCGTCACATTCTGGCCGGCGGTGGTCAGTTGCTGCTCCTGCAGTCGACTCACCTTCCCACTGGGATACAACAGGCACACCTTGATTCCCTCCACGCCTAAAAAACCCTGTGCAACGGCACTCCCCGTATCGCCGGAAGTGGCTGCCAATATCACAATATCCTGCTCTTTATCCTCGCGAAAGGCAGAAAAAATGCGCGACATGAACCGTGCACCAAAATCCTTAAAGGCCAGCGTGGGGCCGTGGAAGAGCTCCAAAATATGTGTACGATCCTCAATGGAGACCAGCGGAGCATCAAAATTCATCGCCCCGTCAATAACCTCGCGCAAGGAGTTGTCATCAAGTTCATCGACAAACAGGCGGCTGACTTCAAAGCCAATTTCCTGCAGGCTTTTCTGGTGAATGTTGTTAATAAATTCGTCATCCAGCCTGGGCCACTTGTCGGGTACATAGAGCCCACCATCCGGGGCCAGTCCCTTGAGCACGGCTTCTGAAAATGAAACTGGTTTTGAGTCCCCTTTCGTACTGATAAACTTCATGATCTGCTACTGCTCTTCAATGATATATGGATCTTCCCGTTTAATTCGTGAAATATAGACGTCGTTATCCAAGTCCAGGCGGGCAAACTCTATCTGCATCGCTTCTGCAACCTTCTGGGCGGTCTCTTCGGAAGAGGACAGGGCAAAAATCGAGGGTCCGGAACCTGAGATTCCGCTGCCCAGCGCCCCCGCATCCAGGGCAGCCTGCTTGACTTCATTGAAGCCCGGAATCAGGACGGAACGAATAGGTTCAATAATCACATCTTCCAGCGAGCGTGAAATAAGATCGTAGTCCCCTTTCAGCAACCCGGCCACCAAGCCGCCAACATTGCCCCACTGGGTTACAGCTTTACTAAGGAGGACCTCGCGCCGCAAAATCTTGCGGGTGTCTTCGGTTCGAATCTCAATTTTGGGATGCACGACAGTGGCATACAACGGGACCGGGCACTCCAGCTCTATAACATCAGGAGGCTGCTGGCTGCGGATAAAAACAAAACCTCCCAGCAGCGATGGGGCCACATTGTCGAGATGGGCGGCACCACAGGCAACACGTTCACCTTCGGCTGCAAACCCCAAAAGTTCGTGCAGTTCCAGCGGGCTACCAAGCAGTCGATTTACGGCAATGACGGCCCCAACTGAGCTGGCAGCACTCGAACCCAACCCACTACCCATCGGCATCTTCTTGTGGATTTCGAGCTCTATGCCCACATTAGTCCCGAGGTGCGCTAACAAAGCGCGGGCCGAAACACCAGCTGTGTTTTTTTGTGGATTTGCGGGAAGAACGCCTCCATCACCAGTTACTTTCGTGATACTGACGCCTTCTCCATCGGTTCGCCGGGCAATAATCTCATCGCCTGGCTTTTCAAGTGCAAACCCCATCACATCGAAGCCACAATTGACATTGGCAACGGAGGCGGGGGCAAAAACCTTCACTTCCTGTTTTTCTGAATGGGTCATGATGACCTGTCAACAATTAGATTTGTAATATTGAACGCAGATAATACGAATTAAGCAGATAATCACAGAAATAAATTTAAACCCATGACAATCCGCAGTGCCTGCGTAATCTGCGTTCTATTGGATTATATTAATACTCTTTGCCAAATGAGGGGGCATTACTTATCCGAAGGATATCGGCAATGATACCACTGGCCGTGACATTTGCCCCGGCACCGGGTCCTTTTACCACGATTGGGCTCTCCTCGTAATGCTGGGTCTTGAAAGCGATAATGTTATCACTGCCCTTCAGCCCATAGAACGGGTGTTCGGCACCGATCTGCTCTAGCTTCACCGTCGCCTGACCGTCCTCATAGCGAGCAATATAGCACAATTTATTGTTATTGGACTGCGCCTCTTCGTAAAGCTCCTGGAACTCGTCGTCATAATCTTCCAGGATATCGAAAAATTCCTCCACTGTAGGCACCTCTCGTGCCGGTTCAGGGACCAGGTTTTGAATGTCGATGTTCTCGAACTCCAGCTTCAGACCTGCTTCACGCGCCAGTATCAGCAGCTTGCGTCCCACGTCCTGTCCGTTGAGATCCTCTCGGGGATCAGGCTCGGTAAAGCCTTTTTCCCGCGCAGTACGCACTACCTGGCTAAAGGGTTCACTTCCGTCAAAGGTATTGAAAATATAGCTGAGCGTGCCTGAAAATACGCCCTCTATCTTCAATATGCTGTCACCGGTCAGGATCTGCTCTTTTAGCGTGGCTACGACCGGTAGTCCCGCACCCACATTTGTTTCATAGAGATACGCGACATTGTGTTGTAATGCCAGTTCCTGCAGTTCCTCGTACTTGGACAGCGAGCTGGAATTAGCCTTTTTATTAGCCGTAACAATAGAGACGCTGGATTTCAGCACATTGGAATAGGTATTGGCAATTTCATCACTGGCCGTACAGTCGATAAAAATACTGTTCGAGAGATTCAGTTCGCTCATCTGCTCAATGAACTTCTCAATATCTGCCGACTCACCGTTTTCATCCAGCTCATCTTTCCAGTGTTCCATTGAGATACCTTCTTCGTCGATCAGGAATTTCTTGCTGTTGGAAACCCCTGCTAACTTCAGATCAATGAAATAGTCATCCAGCAATTTCTGCGTCTGCTTCCGGATCAGTTTTAACAATGTACCACCGATCAATCCCACTCCAACAAGGAATAGGTTCACGGTTTTGATCCTGGAAAGGAAGAAGGCATCGTGCAGGGTATTCAGGGTTTTGGTCTCATTTTTACGCTCGACGACCACCGAGATATTCCGTTCGGAAGACCCCTGGGCAATCGCCACTACGTTGATGCCGTTTCTCCCCAGTGACTGGAATACGCGGCCCGAAATGCCGGGTGTGTGGCGCATGTCATCCCCTACAATTGCGACAATCGAAAGCTCGTGTTCTACTAATATCTCGTCGATCACCCCGTCATTGAGCTCATATTTGAACTCCTGCTCAATCGATTCGCGCGCTGCCTCCGCCTGTGAAGGTAACACAGCCAGGCAGACCGTATGCTCCGACGAGGCCTGGGTAATCATAATGATATTTACACCGGCATCGGCCAATGCACTAAATATTCGTGAAGCTACGCCGGTCACGCCGATCATGCCACTGCCACGGATGGTGAGCAGCGTCACGTTATCGATGGAGGAGATCCCTTTAATGCTCGACTCCCCGCTTCTCGACTCCGCACTGATCGTGGTTCCCTCCTGCTCAGGCTTGAAGGTATTCTTAATCAAGATGGGGATGGAAACTTTCATCGCCGGCTGCATGGTGGGCGGATAAACCACTTTGGCTCCAAAATGAGAGAGCTCCATCGCCTCTTCATAGGAAAGCTGCGGTATCACAAAATAACGCTTCACCTTGCGGGGATCGGCGGTCATGATGCCCTCAATATCGGTCCACAGCTCAATAGCCTCCGCCTTCAGTGCAGCTCCCAGCAGTGATGCCGTGTAGTCCGAACCACCGCGTCCCAGTGTAGTAGCTTCATCGGTAAGCGTTGACGCTATAAAACCGGTAACCACCTGCACGCTGTCTTCATCGAGCTTTTTATAATATTCGCGGATGGCCGGGTAGGTTTCCTCGGTCAGCACCCGGGCTGACCCAAACCTCTTATCTGTCTTAATGATCTTTCGCGCATCCAAATAACCCGCATTGATCTCCTTGTCAGACAAATACTGACTGATAATAAACGCAGAAAAACGCTCTCCAAAACCTAAAACAAAATCACGGGTACGGTCTGTCAGTTCACGGGTCAGTGATACCCCGTGGAGCACATCATCCAGCTCGTTAAACATCATCTTGAACTGTGCCAGCGTGCGGCTCTGTTTCTGGATGCTCAAAAGTTCCTTAATCACCTTGTTGTGACGCGCCTCGATATCATCCAGGATATCGGAATAGCTCTCATCGCCTTCAGCCGCTTTAACTACCGCTTCTTCCAGTAGGTCGGTAACACCTCCAAAAGCTGAGACTACAACGGCCAGTCGGTGGTCCGCCAATTTATCGACAATGATCTTCCTGACCTGCCGGATAGCTTCGCTGTTTGCAACGGAGGAGCCCCCGAATTTTAAAATACGCATGTATACGTTCTGTCGTTTGGTTATGGATTAATCGCTTTTTCGATCAGAATCCAAATTTATAATAAGGGAACGCGGGTTACACAGGTAGAACAGGCTAACTTCTATAGCTAGATTTAAGCCGCTCGACCGGTATTATCCGCGTTCCAAACATTTATGATCAATATCTATCGAAGGACATCCTCGAGCACAAGCGATGCATCACTCTGCTCATCTCGATATTTCACAATCATTGGACATGAGATAGAAAGTCCCTGCTCTTTGGCCCAATTGCCTGATGCCGGACGTGTGCCCGGAATCACAACGGCGCCTTCGGGAATCGGTGCTCCCTTTTCACGGACTTCTTCATTCACGCAGTCATACACTGGTATCGACTTGGAGAGCGTGACGCCCGGTGCAATTACGGCACGTTTCTTCACCAGGATTCCTTCCACAATAACAGACCCGGCGCCGATAAAGCACTCATCCTCGACTACAACCGGGGTGAGTCCCACCGGTTCGAGCACGCCGCCCAGCTGAACGCCGGCTGACAGGTGCACATTTTTGCCCACCTGTGCGCAGGAACCAACAAGTGCGTGGCTGTCAATCATAGAGCCTTCATCAACATAACCGCCAACATTTACATAGGCCGGCGGCATGATAATAACATTTTCCGCTACATAGGCACCGCGACGAACTGCTGAGCCACCCGGAACCAACCGAACATTGTCGCCCGCCTTAAACATCCGCGGCGGCAGGTTGTCTTTGTCTACGAATCCTTCATAAATGCCGGAGTACTCCGTGTTTTCTCCCGCACCAAAAGCAGCAAGAATGGCCTCTTTAACCTCAACATTGGCCACCCATTGATCGCCATTTGGATTAGCAGCCCGAATTTCGCCGGTTTCAAGTTTGCTCAGTATGTCGTTCCAGTCGATATCACTCATTTAACTTTGTTCTCCTCGTACCATTTGGTTATCGATTCATCTGCCTTAAGCAGTCGTTTGGTATCTTTTAAATCTTTGTCAGTCAGCGGCGGGCGCAGCGTGCTCGATTTGATCCATCCCTTCTCTTTCAATAATACTTTGGAAGGGATGGGATTCGAAACAGAAAACAGGGAGGCTATCGGCTCCTTCCAGTGGGGAACCAAATCCCTGGTGTTGCCTTCGAGGCACAGTTCCACATAGCGATGCGTGGCTTTGGGCCATACATTTGCCATTACGGAGACAAGCCCACGGCAGCCGTTCAGTGAGAAATACGGCGTCCAGCCGTCATCGCCGCTATACATGGGCACGCTGGGGGCCGCCATGCGGTAGGCCTGGAAATGTTCAATGCTGCCACCCGCTTCTTTCATGGCATACATATTGGGATGATCTGAAAGTGTAGCCAAAGCCTGTTTCTCCAGCCAAGACCCAGTTCGCGAGGGGACATTATAGAGCATACACGGCTTGTTGGCAGCATCCATCAGAGCCTTAAACCACTCAATTTGTCCCTGCAGCTCAGGTTTGGCGTAGAGCGGGGTGACCAGCAGAAATGCATCGGGTCCAAACTCCTGGCAGCTCTCAATCCACTCAATCTGCTCGCGGAGGTTAAATCCACCAACTCCCACCATAATGGGGACATCGATGTTTAGGCTGGTGGCGGTGTGTACTACCTGTCTCTTATCTTCATACCCCAGGGCCAGGCCTTCGCCCGTGCTGCCCAGGATCAATACGCCATTGCCCGCTTCGTCCTGCTTGTGAATCAATGTTGCAAGATCCTCAAGGTCCAGATCGCCGTTCTCTTGCATCGGCGTAACCAGTGCGGTCCAAACATTGGTATCATTCAAAGTAGAATCCATGTTATCTATTATTCCCTATTGCCTGATCAAATATTGTTGAAAAATCGTAGAAGCCGGGCCCGACCTCATCCTTCACTATCTGCTCGGCAGCCCAGATTGCTCCTTTTGCAAAGACGGCCCGGTCGTGCGCCTGGTGCTTCAAAAAAATTGATTCGGAATCTGTTTTTACTGTTAACTCATGGATGCCCTTGATATCTCCTTTTCGCTCGGAGGTTATCTCAGCATCTTTCCCCAGCCATTCTTTCCAGGATATCGCCGTTCCACTGGGTGCATCTTTTTTATGGATGTGGTGAATTTCATGGATGAGGTACTCCGGGTTGTCAAGCATCTCCGAACCTTCTGAAATCACCTTGATCGCCCGCCGGATGATATTCATCCCCAAACTGAAGTTGGATGCCTTGAGCCACTTGACCCCGGCCTCTTTCAGTGTGGAATCCAGGTCGGACGGCCACTCGTAGCCGGTACTCCCCCAAACTGCGGGGATACCAGACTCCAGTACGGTATCAAAGACATCATCAACAGCAGCGCCCGGCACAAAAATGATGGCCGCATCCGCTTTCTTAAGCTTTTCCACCGTAGGCTGATAGTCGATGTCAAAAGCATCTGACAGCTGGTCTTCAGGTAATAATTCGACGACTTCACCACCGGTTTTCCCGGTGCCAATGACAGCTAGTTTCATGAATATCAGTTAGTTATCGTTCCAAAAAAACAGAATGGTAAGTATAAGCTTTTCAGAAAGGATTTTCACACCCTATTACTATCTTTTATTCCACCACGCGAGAGGAATTAAAAATTGAGAATTAGGAATTAAAAATTGGTTTTCGATTTTGATTATATCTGTGTGCTAAATTCATTCAGACTTTCGCATCTCAATTACCAAAACTTTTCTATCTATTATTCATCCTGATCAGCGGAAGAAGGGTCAGGGTGCTCAGAAGCCCCCAGCTTTTATTATCCCCATACCAAGGGTTTAAGCCAGTCAATACTACGGTATTATCGATGGATAAGGGTAATTATAACATCTCCACATTAACCATGTTGAATGCCTAATAAACAGTATCACAATCCATGAAAGCAGGTATCATTACTTCTGATAAGTAATACCAAGAGTCTTGATAAATCTTTTCATAAAGAATGATAAACAGTGTCATAAATACTGATAAGTAGTATCATGAACTATGACACTACTTATCAGGGATTCTATAACTATAGTGATAGAGTAACAAATAGGCAGGTTCAGTCAGTTAATCACTACTGGGTCCTGAAGTTGTCCTTTACGGATTTCTGAAGTGCCTCGTATAATTGTCCGCACTTCCAGCTCATATTCTCCCTCAGGAATGCTGTAAGGCAGTTGGAATATGAGCGTGCTGGGTTTGTTGTGAACAACCATTTCCATTCTTCTCTCCTCACCATTCGATGACACCAGGAATATTCCCTGCCTTTCATCGTCAGGATTAAATTTGAGGAGGGACCCGATGAGCTTTAAGCCTCCTCCGGGGTCCAGCTCCAGGGTTCCAGACCTCGGACCAAAAGCTTTGACTCTTTCTATATCGGGGCGGGGCTTGGTTGCATATACCTTTTTCGGGGAAAGATCATCGGTGGCCTCGGTGAGTCTTGCTCCCGGACTCAGGCTTACCTTTATCTCATGGCGGTCGTGCTCAAAAGTGTCCATTTCACCTTCAAACGTGCCCGCTATCGTACATGATACCTGCATAATCGCAGTGTTGATGCGGTCTCCATCGGAAACAAATTTTGCAATGGCTCTCTCGTACTCCTCAATGACACCAATGGCATCTGATTTGGTGATGCTGTGTCCTCCCCGGGCTATCCATTCGATAATGTCTTCCGTCGTGCGGGTTTTCTGTCCTCGGACCACAGCCCGGTGATCGTCGTCGTTTTCAGTTAATGGATTTGGATGAAGTGCATATTTAATAGGCATAATATCCTCTCTTCATTTGTTATGGTTGTGATATCATAGGTTCTGCTACCCTATAGATCGGTGCGAGAGGAAATCCTTACAAAAAAATTTTATTTCATTGGGAGATCGCCGCGTCGCGATGACATTTTAATGATCGAACAACAGTAACCTGTCATAGCGATATGAACGAAGTGCATCGTAGTCCTGGGCGAAAGTGTGGGGAGTGAAAACCGGTCGACTTCAACATGTACGGGCACGGTGCACCGTGCCCCAACACGCCGGGGATGGCAAGCAATTGTCAGGCGATGGCATATAAACACGCTTCGCTTGCCCGGGCGGTTCATAAATCACTAGACCGGATACTGAGTAATGAAGATTAGCAAGGTAACGTTGGGATCGTGAAAAATTCCCAGTGTGAACCCCTTCCACCACTGACTACATTCCCAAATCAATGCCGACCTTCCATCCTTAGGCCTTCTGACGTTCGACTTAACCCTCAACAATTCAACGCGATATTTGCACTCTTGCCTAAACTAAAGTTAGATTCAGCTTTTAATCTTTGAACAGAACTACTGCCTATGACTACTCCGATGATCCTTGCTGCTCCACTGTTTACCAACGATGCCGTTGTTCTTGGCCTGCTCCTGCTGATCCTTGCGGCTATCTTTGTTACCTCGAATATTGAAACTCCTTTCTGGCAAAAGTTTTATACGTTTGTCCCCTCCCTGCTGCTTTGTTATTTCATTCCCTCCATTTTCAACTCACTGGGGATCATATCGGGAGAAGAATCAAACCTCTATTTTGTAGCCTCCCGCTATCTCTTGCCGGCCAGCCTGGTACTACTGACCATCAGCATAGATTTCAAGGGCATCCTGAACCTGGGTCCCAAGGCGATTATTATGTTTTTTGCCGGTACCATCGGCATCGTGATTGGCGGTCCCCTGGCGGTGCTTACCTTCTCCTATATCGCCCCCGAGGTAGTCAGCGGCACGGGACCCGAAGCCGTGTGGCGCGGCCTTTCTACGGTAGCGGGCAGCTGGATCGGCGGCGGTGCCAACCAAACGGCGATGTACGAGGTATTTGATCCCAGTGATGACCTGTTCTCGGCCATGGTGACGGTGGATATCATTGTGGCCAACATCTGGCTGGCGTTTCTGCTGTACGGGGCCGGAATCTCAGAAAAGATCGATGCCTGGTTCAAGGCCGATGCCTCCCCGATTACTGAGCTCCGCAAGAAGATCGAGGATTATAAAGCAAGTATCGCCAAAATTCCTACACTCACGGACTTGACCACGATCGTAGCAGTGGCGTTCGTCATGACGGCGATCGGTCACCTTGGCGGGGATCTTATCGCGCCCTGGATCAAGGCCAATGCCCCACAGCTCAGTCGCCTCAGTCTGGATTCAAGCTTCTTCTGGATCATCGTCATCGCCACTACCGGCGGACTGGCCCTCTCCTTTACCCGGGCCCGGGACCTGGAGGGAGCGGGTGCTTCCAAAATCGGGAGCCTTTTTCTTTACATATTGGTGGCGACAATCGGTATGAAGATGAACGTGCTGGCAATATTTGAAAATCCCGGCTTTTTCCTGCTGGGGCTAATGTGGATTCTGATCCATGTGTTTATCCTGTTTGTGGTGGGCAAAATTATCAACGCTCCCTTCTTCTTTATAGCGGTTGGGAGTCAAGCCAATATCGGGGGAGCCGCTTCTGCGCCTATTGTGGCGTCTGCTTTTCATCCCGCGCTGGCACCGGTTGGTGTATTGCTGGCGGTCTTCGGCTATGCCGTCGGCACGTATGGGGCATGGCTCTGTGCTATCTTGATGCAGATGGTGAGTTGAAAGGCTAGAAGTTAGAAGTTGGAAGCTGGACGGTGGAAGTTAGAATGTGAGATCTGGCTTCTAAACTGTTGAATCAAACGCTTTTTATTTTTCGTATTGGCATTCAACCCATAACCAATTACTAAATAAATCCAATTACCTATGGCTGACAGAGTTGTGCACACAAAAGTTACAGAAACGGTTCGCGGTGGAATTACCTTGGGATCGGCGTTGGCTGTTACCATTTCGTGGTCCGTCAACAAATCTATAATTTGGGCGATCATTCACGGTATTTTAAGTTGGATATATGTGATATATTACGCGCTCTTTTATTGATCAACGGAATGATAATCTCTGGCAAAGTAGTTTAGGAGACTACCGAGTCATTATGAATATTTTACTGTAGCATAGCGATGTCCAAGTACAAATTTATCTACCTTATCTGGCTCCTGCCGGCCTACCTGCTGTTTCTCACCGTCCACCAAGTACTGGTTTACCAGGGAATTGGTGACACGTATAACAACGGGGAGAGCTACACGGCGCAGGTGGTCGATTTTGACATCAAAAAAATTGCCTCCCAGACAAACGGTTACGTGGTGCTCAATTTTGAAACCGACAATGGTGAAAATATCGAACGCAGGCTTTCGCTGCCAATAGAACTTGCAAGCATGATAACCGACTTCAGCCAGATTCCAATTCGCTATCAAAAAGGTACTTTTGAAGAAATTGTGATGATGCCCACCTACAGTGAACACCGGAATATGGTGCTCAGTAACGCAGCGATCTCCCTGATCGGGCTGTTCATTGCATTGGGAGTAGCTGTTATAGGCCACCGATATGCCACAAGAAAACAAAATGAAGTGGAAGAAGAGCTGGTGTTTGAGCGAGTAGACTAGACACACAAGGCTTCGAAGAGCGAGCAGTTATCAGTTATCAGTTATCAGTTATCAGTTATCAGTTATCAGTTATCAGTTATCAGTTATCAGTTATCAGAGGCTGCTTATTTCTAAGTAATAAAACCAAAAATTATTTCAGTGTTTCACCTTAAACTTTTCACTTCACCTTTTTGCTAAGCGATTAATCGTTTTAGGGATTGCGTCGGTTGCCGAATTCATAATCATTAGTTCCCCGGGAATTAATCTTTTTGGCAAAAATGGTATTTAAGTTTATTAAATGCCGTTTTGGAGGAAGGATTCAATAAGCCCTATATATACAGGCTTCACACAATTAAGCCCGGTCTTCGATTTCCGGCCTTGGTGAAGTTGACCGCCCGGAAGGGAGCGGAGAGGAGCGTAAAGAAAAAATCTGTGATTTTTTTAGCGGAACGAGGGCCCTTCAGGTCAAGTTTACCCGAGCCGGCGATTTTTTTCGTTTATTTTTTCATCGTTGAAAAAATGAACAGCAAAATTGAGAAATAAGATAACTCCAAACGTATTTTTTATCTGTCAATAGTGATTCATAATTCTTAATTTTTTATTGAATGCCTGAAGACAAAAAAGGAACGTTATATCTCATCCCAAACACATTGGGGAAAACCCCTGAAAACAATACGATCCCTGAATATGTACTCTCCATCATCCGTCGCCTGGAGGTCCTGGTTGTTGAAAACGTAAAAACGGCCGCTCGCTACCTGCAGTGGGTGGGCGATACGGTGCCGGAATACGAGATTGATTTTTTACTACTTGACAAGAAGACTTCAAATCAAGAAAAAACCTCTTTCCTGAAACCATTAAAAAATGGAAAAGATGTGGGATTATTGTCGGAAGCCGGCTGCCCGGTGGTTGCCGATCCCGGCTCAGAGTTTATCCGCATGGCGCACAAGCAGAACATCAAGGTGCAGCCCCTGGTGGGCCCCTCCTCTATTCTTCTCGCATTGATGGGATCAGGGTTCAGCGGCCAACAGTTTGCCTTTCATGGTTACCTGCCTATTGACGAGCAGAAACGACGAAAAGCAATTCAACGGCTGGAGCAGGAATCACGGAAGAAAAAGCAGACCCAGATCTTCATGGAAGCCCCCCATCGCAATGACGAACTGCTGGAAGAGGTCATCACCACCTGCCGGAATAGCACTGAATTCTGTTCCGCAACCAACCTTACCTTGCCTGATGAACAAATCATCTCAAAGTCGATTGGGGAATGGAAACAGCACAAACGAACATCCATCCACAAAATGCCAACCATTTTCCTGATCTCAGCCGGCTAGAAAACAAAAAGCCTGCCCACCAACCAATATCAGGCAGGCCAAACATAAAAAATGCCGGGATGTTTAGGCCCCAGCTTCTTCAAGTAAATTTACGATGTTGTCGTAATGATGATAGTTTGCTTGGTCTTTGGCTGACCAGCCTCGGTCATCTACAATATCAACCTCGCATTTGTGATCAATAAGCATCTGAACAATGTGATTGTGGCCATTACTTGATGCCCAGTATAGTGCACTTGTTCCGCGATTGTCCCGGATATTTACATCTGCACCCTTTTCAAGCAGAAATTCAACGATATCAGCATGCCCGTGTTTTGCGGCTTTTAGCAGGGCGGTACGATTATGTTCATCACTAGTGTTTACATCGATCCCGGTATTGATTGCTAATGTTATGGCATCGATGTCGCCATTCTCTGAAGCGTCCAGAAAGGTTTCTGTTTCCATAGGCTACACCTCCGTGTTAATAAATTAAAGGTAGGAACTACATGTATTGTACATGATTGGAGGTATATAATCAACTGAATTTGTTCTTTCTTGCCGGTTATTTGGAAGGGGCTTATTTCTGAGTTCCCGGTTTACGAATTCCTGGCCCTAAAGGCCTAATTCCACCAGCCCCTGCTCAAATGTCACATCCACCGGTATATTCTGCTGAGAAAGACGATCAAGTGACTGCTGAAGCTGGGGACCTACGGTGGCATACTTTTCAACAAAATCTGCTACTCCCTGGTAGTCTCCATCTCCCTGAAGCATCAGGATTTTACGGGAGAGGGCATCAGTAGCTGCGGCCATCTTTTCAAAGTCGACGCGGTAGGTTTCCCTTTCATCGTCGTAAGTAAATGCCCCCTGCTCCTCGAAGAAGTTGAATCGTATCAGGTTGGCTTTCCCGTGGGCACTGGATGAGCCGAACCGGATCGACCGGAAGATGCTGGCCATGAACGTTACGTAATTATCTTCAACAGATCCTTCGGTTACCATCCCACTTTTGCGAAGTTCTGATACCATGTAGAGCCCCAGCACATCAGCTTTTCCCTCCTCGATAGCCGAAGCGTGCTCCTTGAGTGCCTCGCGAACAGTACCTCCACCAGTAATTGTATTTTTGATGCCCAGCCCATGCGCTACCTCATGAAACATGGTATTCCCGAAAAAAGCATCGAAAGTGATATGCTCTCGCTGATCTTCTGAAATAAGCACTTCCGATATGGGGACCAGGATCTTGTCATATTTGGCACGCATGGTATTTTTGAGCTGTAACCGGCGGGTCCCTTTTTTAAGCTGCACCTCCTCATCATTTGGCAGGTTGATGGCGATCGTCTTTGATCCGGCATTGCTATCGCCGGCGTAGTAAATCACATCATAGGCATTGAGATCAGAATCACGACCAGGGCTTTCCTGCTTATATTCCTCCGGTACCGGCAAGCCGTTCTGAAGCTCCGGCAAAACTTCGGCATATTTGGAAAGACGATCGCTCCACTCCCTGTCTTTTAGTAAAATGTAGGCCTCATGCGCAGCCTTATACCCGTACAGTCCATCTTCATATGTCTCAATGGGACCAATTACAACATCAATCAGGTTGTTCTTCATATCGAGCCATGCCATGTCACTCTGCTGATACTCGTCGGTCAGCAACGCTTCGGCGCGGAGATTCAGATATTTTTTCAATCCCGGGTCTTCAGCTAGCTGAGCCGCTGCTTTCAGTTTTTGTGAAGATAACTTGTGCTGTTCAGCAAACGCTTCATGGTACGGCATGGTGGTCAACGCCCCCTGTTCATTCCTGCGAATCAACGTATAAAGATCATCCTTCTGCTCGGAATCCCATTCCTCGAACTCTTCCATGGTCATATCCGCGGGATAAAAGTTGGCTCCTGCCGGTTTTGGCCCCACTCCTTCAACAAATGGCTCATTGCCATTCAACCTGTCCCACGGCCCGTAATTAATCTGGGTAAACCGCCACACATCAGGATCCGCAATCATGCTTTCAAGCTTTTCCTTGTTGCCATAAGATTCCCTCCAGAATGCCTCATCCATGGCATCAGCCGCATCAATAAGCAGTGGGATCATCTTTTTTTGATTTTCGGAGAGCCCTGAAATATCAGCCTTCAACTGAAAAGAAGTGTATTGATCCAGGCGATCCTGTATGGTCATCGGGGATTGCTCTTGCTGTCCCTGGCTTTGTTCACTGCCACAACCAAGCATGAACCAAGAAATAATGAAGGGAATACAAAAGACAAGTCTCTTCATAATGAATCCTCTATTAACCGCAATTAAATATTGAAGATAAAATTATCAACTGTGATAATAACCGAGTTGACAATCTAAACATTGTCGAACAAGATTTCGGCGATAATAATAAATTTGAATTAGAATAATCACACAATTACTACCTTCTGCAAAATTTGATATATTATATCCTAATATATGCTTAAATAGATAATGTTGTTGAAAGTCATATATTTCAGCATTCAGTGATTAAAGCGCACAAAAAAATCATACATTTCATACTTAATAACTCTTTTCTGACAAGAGCTTGTACCCCTTTTCTCTTTATTTTTCTGCTTCTTTTCAGCAGTGTGCAGGCCCAGGACAGTAACATCCTGAACCGTGTGTCTACGGCTGAACGCAGCGATGGCAAGGGATATGTGGTTCGCTTCCACCTTGAGCAGGAAGTAGACTCCTTCAAAGTCATCCAGTCTAAAACCGACTTAATTCAGATGACGCTGTATGGGGATCAAATTTCCAACTCAGACATTCATTACGACACCACATCAGTGGTCTATGATGAGATCGGGTTTTATGAACTTCCATTTGGGGTTGGGGTCGATCTTTATATTCCCAACGAACAGTATTTTGTTGCCAATGCTTACCACGACGGCAACAGCAACGACCTGTTGCTTGGACTAAGCTACTCTGATAAAGAGCAGATTCAGCATCTGGCGGAGGAGGTCAAACCTATTATTTGGTCCAAGTTTCTTGTTTCCAAGGACAGCATGCTGGTTGGTGACGTTTCTTCCGGTAGTCTTGCAGTGGACAGTGATTATCAGCAACTCAAAGACAAGATCAAGTTTGATGTGGTGGTCATCGACCCGGGCCATGGCGGACACGATCCCGGTGCTATTGGATATAAGGGAACACGTGAGAAGGATGTGGTACTCGACATTTCCAAAAAGCTGGGAGGCTATATCAATGAGTATCTCCCCGATGTGGAAGTGGTCTACACTCGAGATGACGATACGTTTGTAGGCCTGGAGGAGCGCGGTCACATAGCAAACAAGGCCGAGGGTGATCTTTTTGTTTCTATCCACTGTAATGTTTTTAGGAATCGGAATACCAGGGGTACCGAAGTCTATTTCCTGGGACTTCACCGCAGCCAGGCTGCATTTGAGGTCATGAAAAAGGAAAACAGCGTGATTCGTTTTGAAGAGGGGCCAAATAAAAGCGAAGAGCTGACTGAGGAAGATCTGTTAATTTACGAGCTTGCCAACTCAGGCTACATGGCCACCAGCGAGAAACTGGCCGGCATGATGGAGCATCAATTTGATGAACGGGCCCAACGACACTCCCGGGGCGTTAAACAGGCTGGTTTTATCGTGCTTTTCCACGCCTCTATGCCTGCCATCCTTATTGAGACAGGCTTTATCAGCAATCCAAGTGAGCAGCGCTACCTGACCAGCGATTACGGGCAAAGTATCATCGCCTCGGCATTGTTCAGGGCTATTCGAAACTACAAGCTTGAGTACGAGAAAAGCCAAAACTTTAAAACGAACTAAGTCCCCTTGGATCCCGTCATCATTGGCATTGCAGGTGGAACCGGAGCAGGAAAAACTACAGTTATCCGCCATATTTCCCGCCAGATTGGCAAAAAAAATATTGTGGTACTCGAGCATGACTCCTACTATCGCGACCTGACGCACCTTTCGCCTGAAGAGCGTGCCAACCAAAATTTTGACCATCCCTCGGCACTGGAAACAGAACTGATGATTCAGCATCTCAAAGCCCTGAAGGAAGGCCGGGAAGTGGAAGTGCCGGTATACGACTTTACACACCATGTCAGGAAGGAGGAGACGCGACAGGTAAAACCCAAAAAGCTGATCCTTGTGGATGGCATACTGATCTTCAGCGAACAGGATCTCCGCGAACATATGGACATTAAAATATTTGTGGATACCGATGACGATGTTCGACTCATGCGCCGTATTCGCCGTGATATAGTGGAGCGGGACCGCAGCCTGGAAGGGGTACTGAATCAATACGAAAAATATGTGCGTCCCATGCATCTGGAGTTTGTGGAACCCAGCAAGCGGTATGCCGACATCATTATCCCAAGAGGCGGAGAAAACGACGTAGCCCTTGAGATGGTTCAAGCTCTCATAGCGGAAAGAATTAGTGATGAGTAATGCATAATGCGTGATGGGTTATCGCCTATTTCCAACTCTTTTAGGTTACGCTTTTCCCGGTTAGTCATCTTCACGAGCAACCCATAAAGATAGATGTACCAGACAATCCGCGAAATCCGCGTCATCTGCGGACCCTGTCGTTCTCTCACTGATTTAGCAGATCGTGCATAGACCGTATAGCAGCTCTAAATTCAACCGGTGAAAATTTAATCCAGTTTAGCATTTCACATTCACTTTCCCTGATTAACTGATCACTGACACACTGTATAACTGAATATCTGTTCACTGTAAATGATCTTCCATGAACTCTTTCATTCCGTCAAACACGAGAGATGGTCGTACTTTAATTTCTGTTAGTGGCCGCAATAGTTTGGCGATCTCTCCGGCTCCACCCCCCGTAGCCACCAGGTTATATGCGCCGAAAGATTCTCGGTATCGCCTTAGCATTTCCTTTATGGCAAATACGTAACTGCCGGTAATCCCCCACTGCAGGCTTTCTTTCGTGGATTTTCCCGGCCAGCTATCAGGTTTTTTTCGCTCTACCGAAGGCAGGGCTGGTAGCTTCTCTCGACACGCCTCCTCAATAATATTCAGCCCAGGCATAATTACACCACCACGGTACAGAAAATCCGCAGCCATAAAATCCACTGTACAGGCCGATCCCGCATCAATAACAACAGCCGATTTGCGGGTTTGTGTCACCGCCCCGTAACAGCCCAAAAAACGATCCAGTCCCAGGGTTTCCGGTGTCTCATAATCCAGGAGTTCCCTCGGGATGTCTGCTGCCGTCAACACCCGGTATCTTGAAGTCCTTATACCGTTTGTCAGGGCCTCGGTTACCTCTGCAACCACACTTGTTATTATAATCATCTCCAACCGATCCACGTTTCGGTTTACCCAGCTGGTAAAATCCGAAGCGTTATGCAACCCCATTTCCGCCAGGTGCGGGTGCTGCCATACGTCATCTTTCAAGTAGGCACTTTTCAGGGACGAATTCCCGATATCAACAAATAATTTGGAGCCTTTCGGTGGAATGATTTCCTTCTTTTGTTTGCTCATAAACATCTATTCGTTTAACATTCAGAAAAACCACGAAATAACCAGTATTATGAATTTACAAGGAAAAACCGCAATTGTTACAGGCGCCAGCAGTGGTATTGGAGCTGCTTTTTCTCAGGCACTTATAACTAAAGGGGCCACGGTTTATGGACTTGCCCGCAGCGAAGACAAGTTACAAAGAATTAGAGATGAATTTGGATCCAGCTTTATCCCAGTAAAAATGGATATTACTAATCACAAGGCTATTGAAAGCTGGGTTGACAAAACATTCAGTGGAGATCAAAGCCCGGATGTACTGGTTAACAATGCAGGACTTGGATACTTTGGAAACGTCGATGAGTTGTCAGTCGAAGAGTGGGACACAATGATCAATACCAACCTGTCAGGCACCTTCTATCTCACGCGACAGATTGTCCCATTGATGAAAGAGTATGATCCCGTCTGCCACATCATAAATATCGCTTCCATCGCCGGTAAGCTGGGTAATCCTCAAATTTCAGGATACAACGCCAGTAAATTTGGTGTCAGCGGCTTTAGTGAAGCACTTTTCAAAGAGCTCCGTTACGACGGCATCAAGGTAACCTGCCTGTATCCCGGTTCTATTGCCACGAATTTCTTTGACAATGCCGAACGGGGAGCCCACTCCAACATGATGCAGCCGGAGGATATGGCCACGGTACTGACCAATGTGCTGGAAACGCCCGACAACTTCCTTATTAGCGATATGACGATGCGTCCCCTGAACCCGAAACGCCCTGAAGATGAATAACACATTCAGGACATGGTTGCTGCTTTTCCCACTGGTAGCCCTTCTGGCGGGATGTATTGAGAAACCTAAGAATCCAAAGCCGGAAAACCTGATACCGGAAGATGACTACATCGACCTTTTGATTGAGCTACAACTACTGAAATCGTACCGGGCATCGTTTCCACCTGATTCAGCAGAGCCCAATATCGACTCTCTCAAAGCACTTATTTATGATAAATACCATGTCAATGAGGAGCAATTTCTCAGGAGTCACCGGTATTTTCAAAGCCAGGTGGAGCCCCAGGTGGAACGGGTCACTAATGCAATTGACAGCCTGAAAGAACAGATGGTAAAAGATGGGCTCATGGACAGCTCTAGGCTTCAGTAAAACGATTTCAGTCTTTCCAGTAGAATTTATTGTCCCGGGTCTCGACCTTGTCCTCCCGAACAAGAAATGCCAGCATCTCCTTGAGCTCATGTTTATCGGATCCGGTTGCCTGGGCGATTTCATCAAATTCGCGCCCGTCATAGCCTTTCATGGTTTCACGAAGTAGATTCAGCTTTTCCCCGTCTATCCCTTTGGAGACTGCATCCTCCTTGTCAGCCAGGCAGCGGTCACAATGCCCGCAGGGCTGGAGATTTTCTTCCCCGAAATAACTCCTGAGGTAGACTTCCCGGCAGCCCGCAGTTTCGATGTATCCCAGCATATATTCCAGCTTTTTCAACAGGTTATTACGGTGGGCCTCGAGCTCCTTTTTCTGGAAGGGGAGTTTTGAAACACGCTCCTCCATTAAAATGACCAGCGGCATTTCCCCAATAGCTTCAAATTCTAACAACTGATCATGTTCTTGTAGCACCTGAAGGCCTTTTATAACTCCATTTCGCGATGTCTCCAACTTACGCTGCAGGTAACCAAGCTCCAGATACTTTATTTCTGAAAATGCTTCTGCCCCGAACTGGCGAAAAATGACATCCAAAAAAGCCGCTTTACGCTGGTTATCCCATTCCAGGATCAAACTTCGTATGTGGTCTTGGCTTGCCTGGAATTGTAATCCGATCTGTGGGGAAACATTTTCGATGAGCTGTATCACCCCCAGCTGATCCAGCACATTCAGCGACGACTCAACAATTCGTCTGGGCAGCCTGGCTCTTTTCTTCAGTGCCTGCAGGGATACCTGCTCCATCTGCTCCATTTCGGACCCCACTGCCAGGTTTAGCTCATCACACAACACATCATAGACCTGTTCAAGCTGTTCTTTTTCCGGGTAGGAATCTTTCAGTCGTTGTTCTGCCGTTCTTGCATCCGATTGGTTAAAAAGCAAGATGGGATAGCTCTCCTCCCCATCGCGGCCGGCACGCCCAGCCTCCTGGTAATAAGATTCCAGCGAATACGGCATCTCATAGTGAATCACATACCGGCAGTCGGCCTTGTCAATGCCCATCCCAAACGCATTGGTTGCCACCACAAGGGGCAGCTTTCCCGCAATCCACTGCTCCTGTATCCGATTGCGTTCTTCATCCTCAAACCCCGCATGGTAAGCTGCTGTCTTTATCCCCAGTTTCATGTTCAGCAGATCAGCAAGTCGCTCGCAGTTTCGTCGGGTCCCGCCATAGATCAAGCCTGACCCTTTGCTCTCGGCCCTGCTCACCGCCTTCAACAACTTTTTATCTTTCTTGATACTCTGGATAACCCACCATTTTAGGTTCGGCCGGTCAAAACCTTTGGAGATGATATTGGGCTCCGAAAACTCCAGGTTTTTCACAATGTCATCCCGCACTTCTGGAGTCGCCGTGGCGGTCAGGGCCACCCAATGGACAGAGTTAGCAATCGGCTCGAGAGAAGGGCGAATATCACGGTAGCTCGGCCGGAAATCATGTCCCCATTGCGATATGCAATGTGCCTCATCAATGGCCACAAGGCTGATATCCAGCTTCTCCATCTCGGCCTGGAACAGGTCCGTCTTCAGCCGTTCTGGGGAGCAATAAAACAGCTTGTACATGCCGTTGCGAGCGTTTACAAACCGCTGTTCCACCTCCCATGAAGAGATTGAACTATTGACAAAAGTAGCCGAAACGCCCATCTGGCGAAGCTGCTGTACCTGGTCCTGCATCAGGGCGACCAATGGTGAAATTACCAGTGTCACCCCCTCCATGACAGTAGCCGGCACCTGGTAGCAGAGTGATTTTCCGCCTCCTGTGGGAAAAAGGACCAACGTCTCTTTTTGCTCCAGCACGGATCGAATCGCCTCATCCTGACCGGGACGGAAGGTTTCGTACCCCCAAAACTGCTTGAGGCTCTGTTCTGCTTTCTCAAATAGTGTATCGCTCATAGGGAGATGAATATAAATATTAAAACTTAAGTGTTGAAGCGTAAAGGTGAGCATAAGCGGAGGGGAATTAAGGATGAAGGATGAAGAATGAAGAATGAAGAATGAAGAATTAGGAATTAGGTTTTGGCCAAAAGAAGGATTGAAGTATCCCATTATGGAGGTCATAGGGAAGGAACCTTAACCTTGGATCAACAATTCAACGTTTCAACACCTCAACATCTAAACACCTAAGGGGCTAGATTTAAAACCATTCCCAAAAACTTACAAAGTTAGACTTTCGACCTTAGACCTTCCGACTTTGGACTTTTTGAGGATACCCCAAATAAATATTTGCATTATGATGCCCGTAAGCGTTATATTCCGATCCATGTTAAAATCAACGGGAAAATATTATCAAATGCTGAACAGCAGTCTCGCTGTAAACGCTATTCCTGTACCACGACGATGCCTTCCTCTTCTTCCGCCGCGGCCCCGCCGGGCCTCATAAAACTTCTCCACTTACCGGAGGCAGGTTTACCTTCCTGCTCCGAACAAACTTACCAAACCACAAACAACCAACAGGCAAAAATCTTTGACGATTTTACTGTCTTCATAAACCTAACATTAACATGGATATCAAAATCACTGTAGCCGACGATTCGCATCAGAAGTATGCCGAAGAGATCTGCCAGCTTATGGAGGAAGCTGCCCATAAACGGGGTACCGGCATTGCCAAACGGGAACCGGGCTACATCCGCGCCAAAATGCGTGACGGGAAAGCGATTATTGCGCTCGATGGCGATAAGTTCATCGGATTTAGCTATGTAGAATCCTGGAGTAACAAAGAGTATGTAGCCAACTCCGGGCTGATTGTGCACCCCGACTACCGCGGGCAGGGTCTTGGGAAAAAAATCAAGCACAAAATCTTTGAACTCTCCCGCAAGAAGTACCCCAAATCCAAGATATTCGGTATTACAACGAGCCTGGCGGTCATGAAAATCAACTCCGACCTGGGTTATGAACCCGTCACCTTCTCAGAGCTGACGCGCGACGATACCTTCTGGGATGGATGCCAGAGCTGCCCCAACTATGATATCCTGAACAGCAACAACCGCAAGAACTGCCTCTGCACCGGCATGCTCTATGATCCCGAAGAGCAAAAAAAGAAGGAGAAAAAGCGCAAACAGCAGGAGAAGGAAAAAAGATGGGAACGCTTTAAACGCTTTCTCAAACTCAAGAAAAAACAATTTATCCGCAAAACTGAATCGATTCTAAAATTCAAAATAGGATGGCAATGAGTAACAGCAAAAAAGTAGTACTGGCCTACAGCGGGGGACTCGATACCTCCTACTGCGTGGCTTATCTAAAAAATGAGCTTAATTTAGAAGTCCACACCGTTCTTGTGGAAACGGGTGGCTTCACGCAGGAAGAACTTGACGAAGTTGAAGAAAAAGCGCTCTCGCTGGGTGCCTCTTCCCATAAAACCATTGACAAAGTTGACGATTTTTACCAACAGATTATCCGTTACCTGGTTTATGGGAATGTGCTGAAAAATCATACCTATCCCCTTTCGGTAAGTGCTGAGCGTGTCTCGCAGGCGATCGCCGTGGCCGAATACGCCCAGCAGCTCGATGCCGACTACATTGCCCACGGAAGCACGGGCGCCGGCAACGACCAGATTCGGTTCGACCTCGTGTTCAATGTGATGGTCCCCGACCTGGAGATTTTGACCCCCATTCGAGATCAAAAACTCTCTCGCGAAGAAGAGGTGGAGTTTCTTAAAGGGTATGGCGTGGATTTGGACTGGGAAGAAGCACAGTATTCTGTCAACAAAGGTCTTTGGGGAACTACCGTTGGGGGAGCCGAAACGCTGACCTCTCACCTGCCGCTGCCCAACGACGCCTGGCCCAGTCAGCTTGAAAAGAACGGGTCCGAGATTGTGGAGCTGGAATTTGACAAAGGAGAGATCGTGGGTGTCGGCGGTCGATCCATGAGCTCAGTTGAAGCTATACGAACACTGGATGAGCTCGGTTCCTCCTATGCCATCGGTCGCGATGTGCATGTGGGCGACACGATTATCGGCATTAAAGGACGCGTAGGCTTTGAAGCCGCTGCTCCCTTGATCATCATCAACGCTCACCGTCAGCTGGAAAAGCACACACTCACCAAATGGCAGCTGTATTGGAAAGATCAGCTCGGCGAATGGTATGGGCAGATGCTGCACGAAGGGCAGTTCCTGGATCCCGTGATGAGAAACATCGAGGCCTTTATGGAGGATACACAGGAAGCGGTCTCTGGCACAGTAAAAGTGAGCCTGCATCCCTATCGCTATGAAATACTGGGCATCAGCTCTGATAACGATCTGATGCAGTCCTCTTTTGGCGACTACGGCGAAATGAACAAAGCCTGGAGCGGCGATGATGTCAAAGGCTTTTCCAAAATTCTATCGAACCAGATTAATCTTCACAGATCAGTACACAACGAATCATGATTGACGCAGGAATTGTAGGCGGAGGTGGATATACGGCGGGTGAACTTATTCGCCTGCTGCTTCACCACCCCGAAATAAATCTCGATTTTGTATACAGCCGAAGCCAGGGCGGAAAGCCAGTTTCCTCCATCCACCAGGATTTGGTGGGTGAAGCCGACTTTGCCTTTGCTGACGCTGTTAACACAGACGTGGATGTTATATTCCTCTGTATGGGGCACGGCAATTCAAGGCCCTTCCTGGAAGAGAATCCATTGCCGGAAGAGGTTAAAATTGTGGACCTGAGCCGCGACTTCCGCCTGAAGGAGGATGACACCCATGGGAATAATCGCCAGTTCATTTACGGGCTGCCGGAGTTAAACTATGATTCGATTTCTAAAACAGATCAGGTTGCCAATCCCGGTTGTTTTGCAACGGGTATCCAGCTGGCGCTACTTCCGATGGCCGATAACAAGAAATTGCTGGAGGATGTGAATATCCACGCCATCACGGGTTCTACCGGGGCGGGACAAAAACCGCGTTCGACTACTCATTTCAGCTGGCGTGAAGGAAACGTTTCGATCTACAAAGCCTTTACCCACCAACATCTCGATGAAATCAAGCAGAGTGTGGGACAGTTGCAAGGAGTTTATAACCAAGATATCAACTTCATCCCGATGCGCGGCAATTTTACGCGTGGTATTTTCGTGTCGGCCTACACCAAGACTGATTTGACAGAGCATGAGGCCGTTGAGCTTTACAAAGAGTATTACAGTGACGCCCAATTCACCCATGTGAGCCCTGAACCACTGCACCTCAAACAGGTCGTCAACACTAATAAGTGTATCCTACACGTAGAAAAGCACGGCGATAACCTGCTGGTTACCAGTATTATCGACAATCTTTTAAAAGGAGCTTCGGGACAGGCCGTGCACAACATGAACCTGATGCTCGGACTTCCGGAAGACACCGGTTTGCAACTTAAATCGAGTTATTTCTAGTGTTGTTTCGATAGAACACGGATAACACAGATCAGACAGATATACGCCGATAATATTTTGAAATCCGTGCTTATCAGCTGAATCCGTTTTATCTGCGTTCTAAATTAAACGAGTAGTTTTGATAAAAATCATGAACGATGAACAAATTCACCCGAGTTTCCGACGTCGAGGACGTCAGCGCGTTAATTAAGGAGGCGATCCAGCTCAAAGCTGATCCTTTTCTATCGGATATTGGCAGCCGGAAGACGCTGGCGATGATCTTTCTTAATCCCAGCCTGCGCACCCGGATGAGTACACAAAAGGCGGCACAGAATTTGGGGATGAATACCATTGTCATGAATATGGGCAAAGACGGCTGGGCGCTCGAGTTCGAAGATGGCGCCGTTATGGACGGCAGCACGGTTGAACATATTAAAGACGCCGCCCAGGTCATCAGCCAGTATTGCGATGTGTTGGCGATCCGTTCGTTTGCCAAGTTTGAAGATCGCGATGAGGATTACAATGAACAGGTGCTAAGCCAGCTTATCGAGCATGCTTCGGTACCGGTGGTAAGCATGGAGTCGGCTACGCGCCATCCTTTGCAGTCGCTGGCCGATCTGGTGACGATAGCGGAAACCGGGATTCAAAAACCGAAAGTTGCCGTGACCTGGGCGCCTCATCCCAAGCCGCTGCCCCACGCTGTGGTGAATTCATTTTTGGAGTGGATTCAAACCACCGACGCCGATGTGACACTCACTCATCCCGAAGGATATGAGCTGGACGAAGAGTTCAGCGGTGGTGTGAAGGTGACTTATGACCAAGAAAAAGCATTTGAAGATGCGGATTTCGTCTATACCAAAAGCTGGGCCAGCTACACGCAGTATGGTAAGCGTCCACCAGTGGAAGACAATTGGACGGTTACAGTGGAAAAAATGAAACGCACAAACAACGGCCGGTTTATGCACTGCCTGCCGGTCCGCCGCAATGTGGTGGCAGAGGATGCCGTAATTGATAATTCAATCGTTTATGAACAAGCCCGGAACAGGGTATGCTCCTGTCAGGCTGTACTGAAAAATATTCTGGAGGCCAATTAAATGGAATCACTGCAAGTCATTAAAATCGGTGGAAAAGTCATCGCCGATGACGAGTTATTGGATGAGTTTCTAAACGATTTCAGTGAGCTGGAGGGGCACAAAATTTTAGTTCACGGCGGTGGAAATATCGCAAGCCAATTCAGCGAACGGATGGGCGTTGATGTCAAAATGGTGCGCGGTCGCCGTGTGACGGACGAGGATTCTCTTGAAGTGGCCGTTATGACCTATGCCGGCCTGATCAACAAAAAGCTGGTAGCCCAACTGCAGTCGCGAGGCTGTAATGCTTTGGGGCTTTCCGGTGCTGATCTGAACGCCATTAAAGCCTTTAAAAGACGAGATTCTGATATCGACTATGGCTTTGTTGGTGATGTCGATGACGACAGTGTCAACGTCGAGGGCCTGACGCAGCTGCTGAATATGAATATTTCGCCCGTTTTTTGTGCCCTGACGCACGACGGTAACGGGCAGCTGTTCAACACCAATGCTGATACGCTGGCAGCGGTGCTGGCTCACTCTCTTTCCGAAAATTTTGAGGTTACCCTGACCTTCTGTTTTGAAAAACAGGGCGTTCTCGAAGATGTAGAGGATGATAGTTCCGTCATCCCCGAAATCGACCGGGAACTATACGCAGAACTTAAACAAGACGGCACGATTCACGAGGGGATGCTCCCCAAAATGGAAAATGCCTTTACTGCCCTGAGCAAGGGCGTCCGGCAGGTTTCAATCACGCATCCTGCCAATCTACTAACCAAAACAGGAACAATACTAAAATGATGATTCAGACCTCTACTTCACTACATACCGAAGCAATCGAACTGCTTAAGAAGCTGATTGCTACCCCGTCCCTCTCTCGAGAGGAAGACGATACCGCGGAGGTCATTATTGACTTTCTCGAATCGCACGGCGTGGTAACACAGCGCTTGCACAACAACATCTGGGCTACAAGCAAGCATTTTGAGCCGGGTAAGCCGACCCTGCTGCTCAATTCGCACCACGACACGGTAAAGCCGAATGACGGGTACACACGAGACCCGCATAGCCCGGAAGTGGAAGATGGTAAGCTTTTCGGACTCGGTAGTAATGATGCCGGAGGTCCACTGGTCTCCCTGATGGCAACGTTTCTCCATTTTCACGATCGCGAAGACCTGGCCTGGAACTTAGTATTCTGCGCCTCGGCCGAAGAGGAGATATCCGGTGACAACGGAATGCGCGCCGCTCGCAATGAACTGCCGGAGTTCGACTGCGCCATCGTCGGAGAACCTACGCAAATGAAGATGGCGATCGCTGAAAAAGGCCTGCTGATCCTGGATTGTACAGCCAAAGGCACGAGTGGTCATGCCGCTCACGATGGCGCCGACAACGCCATCTACAAAGCGATGAAGGATATTGAATGGTTTCGAACTTTTAAATTCAGCAAGGTTTCTGATTCACTGGGTCCGATAAAGATGACGGTAACAATCATCAACTCCGGGAGCCAACACAATGTGGTACCTGACAGCTGTACTTTTACGGTTGATGTGCGTACCACTGACGCCTATACGCTTGAAGAAGTAATTCAGGTGATTGACGATCACACCTTGTCGGAGATCAAGCCGCGTTCGGTGCAGCTCCGGCCTTCGTCCATTCCCACGGATCACCCGCTGGTAACAACGGGGACCTCGATGGGCATTGAGACGTATGGTTCACCCACGCTTTCGGATCAGTCTTTGCTGCCTGTACCCTCTCTCAAGATGGGCCCCGGTGATTCCAACCGTTCTCACACGGCTGATGAGTTTATCAAGCTGTCTGAAATTGAGAATGGAATCGACACCTACATTGAACTGCTAAGCAAAGTTCTGACCACATAATGAAAGTCTGGGACAAAGGGTTCGACACGGAAACGAAGGTAGAAGAGTTTACGGTTGGCAACGACCGTGAACTCGATCTACTGTTGGCAGAGTATGATGTGCAAGCCTCCATTGCTCACGCCAAGATGTTGAAAGAGGCCGGGATTCTCACCGAGGAGGAACTCAACGGGTTGGTTGCCGAACTCAATACCATTGGCCGCGAGGTGGATGAAGGCACGTTCACTATAGAGCAGGAGTTTGAAGATATTCATTCCAAAATTGAACACCGGTTGACCGAAGCCGTTGGCGATGCCGGTAAGAAGATTCACACCGGGCGCTCGCGCAACGACCAGGTGCTGGTGTGCATGCATCTGTATGCCAAAAGCGAGATCGACGGGATCAAAGAGCTCATCAAAAGCCTTTTTGATCGACTGAGCGAACTGAGCGAAAAGAACAAAGACGTGCTGATGCCGGGCTACACCCACTTCCAGGTGGCGATGCCCTCCTCGTTCGGACTCTGGTTTGCGGCGTATGCCGAGCAATTGGTAGACGATCTCCATCAGCTCAATGCGGCGTTTAACGTGGCTGATCAAAATCCACTGGGATCTGCAGCGGGCTACGGTTCAAATCTACCGATTAATCGCACGCATACTACGGAGGAGTTGGGCTTTGCCACGCTTAAATACAACTCGGTGGCAGCGCAGATGAGTCGCGGTCGGCTGGAGCAGTCACTGGCTATGGGACTTTCCTCCGTTGCGGCCACGCTTTCCAAACTGGCGATGGACGCGGTGCTCTATGCCGGACAAAATCACGATTTCATCTCATTCCCTGATGAACTGACAACCGGCTCCAGCATCATGCCGCACAAAAAAAACCCGGATGTGTTTGAGTTGATACGCGGGAAGTGCAACTCGATCCAGGCATTGCCCAACCAGGTGGCTATGATCAACAGCAACCTGCCGAGCGGTTACCACCGGGAGTACCAGATCCTGAAGGAAGCGCTGTTCCCGGCTGTGGAAACGCTGAAATCATGCCTGGATATGGCGGAATTCATGCTGCAACATATCGAAGTGAATGAAGATATTTTGGATGACGAGCGGTATAAATACCTGTTTAGCGTGGAAGTGGTAAACAAGCAGGTGGGCAAAGGTGTGCCGTTTCGCGAGGCCTACCGGGATGTAGCCGAACAGATTAACAAAGGGACTTTCAACCCGGAAAAACAGGTGGAGCACACCCACGAGGGTAGTATCGGGAACCTGTGCAATGATGAGATCCGTGAGAAGTTTGCACGGGCATTCGACGGGTAACCGCAAAGGGCACATAGAAGTCGCAGAGAATATTTAACTACTTTTCGATCTTTGCGATTTCCTTTGTACTCAGCGGTTAATAAATCACTTTGTGTTTTCGAGTAATCTCGACCTCGAGGGAATGATCTTTCTGTTATATACTGTAGTACAAAGATTTCTCCCTTACGGTCGAAATGACTACATCATTTTAAAACAGATAATTAATTACACCAATAGATTATGAAAAAAGAAGTAACGATACTGGGCGGCGGTAACCTCGGGACAGCATTGGCTAAAGGGCTGGTGGGAACCGAGGAAGCCAAGTCAAAATACAATGTAACGGTAACTCGACGAAAGGTTGAGCTCATTAAACATCTTGAAGATGACGGGATCAAGGTTACTTCGGACAACCTGGATGCTGTTGAGAACTCTGAGCTTCTTATCCTGGCGGTTCAACCGAATCAGATTGAAGGACTCATAGAGCAAATTAAACCGTCACTCCATCCTGAGAAACATATCATCATCTCAGCTATAACCGGTGTGACTGACGAGGAGATCGCCGAGCTAACCGGTACCGGTTTTCGCATCATTCGTGTGATGCCAAACACCGCAGCTGCTATTAACCAGTCGATGACCTGTATTGAAAGTACCCCCCACAAAGAGGCAGAAGAAGCAGTTGTTGAACTTTTTGAAGCAATTGGAAAAACGCTGGTCATCGGTACCGAACTTATGGAAGCTTCTACGGTGCTGGGCGCCTGTGGTATCGCTTTTTTCCTGCGCTATATTCGCGCGGCTTCACAGGGTGGAATCGAGGTCGGATTTCACGCCGAGGAAGCACAGCTTATTGCAGCCCAAACGGCACTGGGGGCTTCTGCCCTGCTATTGGAGTCTGGCGGCCATCCCGAGCACGAGATCGACAAGGTGACAACCCCCAAAGGCTGCACCATTGCCGGGCTGAATGAGATGGAACATAACGGCCTGAGCTCAGCGCTCATCAAGGGGATTAAGACTTCATTCGAGAAGATTGCCAAGATTCGGTAGAACACTGCTCAAAGGTGCGACGCACTTCCAAAAGTGCATCGCACCTAATCCGATTGAATTCTAATGACTTACGAGAATAATATTGCGAGTTAACTGCAAGGATATTTAGACCAAGTGCCCGTTTACCTTGCATATGATCCGGGTGATTCAGCAGCTTCCTTCTCCTGGAGTCCTTTTAGCCGGAGGCGTGTTCATTTTTTCAGTGACGAAAAAACGAACCAAAAAAGGTCACCAGAGAATCCTAGATGTTGTGCTATCTTGCTCCCAAAGAATCTGTTGCTTTGGAACGTTCCTCGCTTTTTATAAAACAGATTGCAAGGATTCTCTGGACTCAGGGCAGCAGCCATAGCTATCTTGGATCGCCCCCTCCAGCCTTTACATCAGCCAGTGATTTTTTTGATGGACCGTTCTTTAGTCCGCATGCCGGCGGATTTGTTCACACAAAAAGGAACACCTCCAACAACGAAAAAACTACCTTCTTTTTGAGGATGGCCTAATTATGTATTTCAAAATCTCTCAATAGTTGCATATGTTGGTGATCGAATAACCTATACTTAACTCCCATTGGATGCGTAACAAACTGTTCTACTTTTTTGCAGGATTTCTACTCTTGGCCATCGGGTTGTTTGCCTATCACTTCTATGCAGCCAACAATGCGGAACGAACACTGGACGAGACGATCCAAGAGATTACAAAGAAATCCCAGCTGAACCTAAATATCGACTACTCTTCAATAGAAGTCAGCCCCTTTTCCGGCGATATCCACATTTCGGATATCAACATTTTTCACGACCAGGCGATTCAGCGGGCGGCTTCTGCACGGTTTGACCTCACATATTCTGATTTTCTCAATTTTATGCTTTGGGGAGCGGAATCGGGGTTGAAGCAGGTGGAAACAGCCAAATTAGATCTTCGATCAATCTCGTATACTAACCGGGAGACCTTCCTTGAAGTGAAACTGGATACCATGCGGGTCAATTACAGTGGCAATCTTTGGGATTTAGTTGTCATTAGTATGACGCAGCGGCCGACCCAGCTTCAGCATAATATCAAAGCCAGTGGCACTAAATTCCGATTCTACCAGGGGGAATCTGCAGTAGGTGCAGTCAGCGCCGATTCCCTAACAATAAACGCCTATTTCGGCCATTCTGCTTCGAATCCAGATTCCCTGTTTAATAGCCTTGAACTAAGCAGCATCACCTGGACGCCACCGAAATCTATCCAGCAACAATACCAGTTTTTTATCCAGGGTTTTGGATATCAGGCTGACTCTATTCCGTTGCGCAGCGCCTCTCTCATCTACCGGAATACGTTGGAAGATAACCTCTTGTCGGTAAAAGATATGAGTATTAACTCTGAGCTTTTTACCGTGTCAATAGATGGATATGTGATGCTGGATACCGATCAATTTAATCAGTCGAATATGCGAAATGTGGCGATCAGGCTTCACGAGATGTCTCCCAAATTTCAGAACTTTATGCAGCAACTCGAAAAGCTGATGGGTTTGCAAATTCCGGGTGGCGACAGCGACCTGCAGATACGGTTGAATGGGCCCTTAGCTAAGCCAGAGTTTACATTTAAGCCGTGACTTTTAGATTAGGCCATAAAAACCTTCTAGGAGTCTGTCGGACTTAGCATAACCTACTGCGAACCATCCGAATTTGGCCGGATTCTCGTTACAATTCCCTAAGTCCGACAGACTCCCAGGCCCCAACTATTTTTTCATCCCATTTTTTCAAAAAAGAGAGAGAAAAATCAGGAATACAGCTAAGTTCCTTCTGGATTAAGTGCCAGCTGGCCAACTAATTTTTGGAAAAAGCGGTCAGTAACCTCATAATTTGGGAATAGACCAGACTCAACAATTATTCTGGTTTTTGTTTCTTACTTTTCATTTAACGTGAATGCGGTAGTCATTCTTTTTTCATAACCTTTTACTGTGGGAGTTTCCATGCCTATTTTTATGGATCGACACGATCTGCCTGAAATAACTGCAAAGGATGTAGCCGAGGCACATAAACAGGATATGGAAATACAGGACCAGTTTGACTGCCGGGCCCTTACGTATTGGTTTGATGAGGTGCGCGGGGCTGCTTTTTGCCTGGTGGAAGCCCCAAACAAACAGTCTGTAATAGATCTGCATAATCATTCCCACGGAATGGTACCGGGTAACATAATCGAGGTAGATAGCAAGGTAGTGGAAGCTTTTCTTGGACGAATCAAAGATCCAGAACATTTTGATGAAGTGTCTGACGGATTTAGTGACCCGGCTTTTCGTACCATAATGGTTACGGAATTGCAGGATGCTGTAATCCTCAAGCACAAATTGGGATCAAAAGATTTTTATAACCTCCTCCGGAAATCAAAAAAACTGCTTGAAGAATCGGCTCAACAGTTTGCCGGTAAACTGGTCTCAAATAATGAGAACGATTGGATTACCTCTTTTGCTTCTACATCCAAGGCTGTAAGCTGCGCCCTCGAAATAAATCGCAGAATTTCCTATCTCGAACCCTCTTCTACCCCAAAAGAGGAATTGTACTGGACTATTGGTTTAAGTGCTGGTGATCCGGTAACAAAGCAAGAAGATTTTTTTGGGGAAACTATTCAATTGGCCAAACGTCTCTGCCTCACTGCCAGAAATGGTCAGATTGTTGTCTCTTCGCTTGTTAATAATCTTTTCAAAAAAGAAAAGCTCGAGGAGCTATCTTCTCATAAAAATATTAAATCACTGCAACCTGATGACGAACGCTTCCTCAACAATCTGATGGATACAATGGAGGAGGTCTGGAACAAAAAGGATTTGACAAATGCTGATTTAACCAGGAAACTGGGACTAAGTGAATCCCAGTTCTATCGAAAACTCTCCTCCCTGACCGGCAAAACACCCACCGAATTCATAAAAGAAATCCGCCTTGCACGGGCTGTAAAACTCATTGAAAATAAAGAGGGAAACATATCTCAAATTGCATTTGAAACTGGCTTTAATAATCCCTCCTATTTTTCAAAATGTTTCAGTAACCGATTTGGAATCCTGCCTTCGACCTATAGCAACGTTGTCAACTAGCGTTATTACGCCTGTTTAACTCATCACTTAATTCTCCCTCTGAATTATTTCTTCAATTATTTGAATGAAATGTGGTAGACATCTCTCCTCCTCTATTTTAATATCCAAATAGTAAAATCCTGAGTGATCAGCAATGAAGATCACCAAATCAAACCCAGCAAAGAAATGGAATTAGTACAAGCAGCTACCCTGGATGCCAAGAAAGTGAAGTTGAGTAAGGAGAACCTGGAGGAGTTGTCGAGTCATATTCGAGGTGAGATTGTCACACCCGATAGTAAAGACTATGATGAAGCCCGCTCTATCTATAACGGGATGGTCGACAAAAAGCCCTCACTTATTGTGTATTGTAGCGATGTTGCAGATGTAAAGGTCTGTGTAAACTTTGCCCGAGAGTATAATCTCCTTACTTCTGTCCGCGGGGGTGGGCACAACGGCCCCGGTCTGGCACTCTGCGAGGAGGGGATGGTTATTGACCTTTCCGGGTTGAAGGGGATACGGGTAGATCCCCGGGAGCGAACCGTACGGGCTGAAGCAGGATGCACATGGGGGGATGTGGACCATGCCACACATGCCTTTGGGCTTGCAACAGTCAGCGGTATTATCTCTACCACCGGAATTGCCGGACTAACCCTGGGTGGTGGACATGGCTATCTAAGCAGAAAGTACGGTCTCACGGTTGATAACCTTTTAGAAGCTGATGTTGTACTGCCAGACGGACGGTTTGTGACCGCCAACCAAAATCAACACTCCGACCTTTTTTGGGCCTTACGAGGGGGTGGGGGTAATTTTGGGATCGTTACCTCTTTCAAGTATTGTCTCCATCCTGTTGATACCATCGTTGGCGGCCCCATGTTCTGGCCGATTGCTCAAACGGAAAAGATCATGCAGTGGTACCTTTCGTTCATCACCGATGTCCCCGAGGATGTGTATGCCTTTTTCCTGACGGCTGAGGTCCCTGGTGATCCCTTTCCTCCCAAACTTCACGGGGAAAAAGTTTGTGGACTTGTATGGTGTATCACGAGCTCGACAGAAGAAGCGGAACCTTTCCTCCAACAGGCGCGTGAGGTTGAGGAGCCCATATTTGAACATGTGAGCCCAATGCCTTATCCCATGCTGCAGGCTGCATTTGACGGCATTTACCCTGAGGGCCTGCAATGGTATTGGAAAGGTGATTTTATTCGTGAACTGTCGGATGAAGCTATATCCGAGCATCTTAATTTTGCAGAAGTTCCGACTACCCGTTCAACCATGCACATGTATCCAATCAATGGTAAGGTCCATGAGATGGGAGTAGATGAAACCGCCTGGAGCTACCGCGACGTGAACTGGTCGATGGTGATAGCAGGGGTGTCTTCAGACCCGGCTGAAAAAGAAAAAATTATGAATTGGGCCCGGGATTATTGGGAAGCTACACACCCTTACAGCGCCGGTGCTGCGTACGTTAATTTCATGATGGAGGAGGGTGATGATCGCGTGAAAGCCACCTATGGAGAAAATTACGAGCGGCTGCAAAAGATAAAGGCGAAATATGATCCGGATAACTTCTTACGAAAAAACCAGAATATCAGCCCCAAAAAATAAATATACCTTACTTGTCGATAAAAAGTACGTTATTGTGGATGAATTAAATTTTTATGATTGTGAATACAACAAGTTAGGGTCAAGATCTTACTGATTTACCCAGGACCTTGTTTTGACAAATCATCTGCCTTCTTTTTGAGGCGGTTCAGGTACCATGCCCGCGTTGCCAGCACGCCCAGTGTCAATACTGTAATGGGAACGACAAACCAGATCATAACGGCGTTGAAACGCGGCAGAAGTTCATGGCCGGTGACATCCAAAAACAGGTAGGCCAGGTAGGCGCAGTAGTAAAAAATAAAGACGCCTCCCTCCCATCGTGTGATGCGGTGGCCGGTAAAGAAAATGGGAAGGCAAGCGATACTCACTGCTACCATAAATGGTAGATCGAGCGCGATGGCAGCCTCGGACACTTCGAACCCGTTGCTGACAACCGAACTTAATCCCAGCACAAACAGGAGGTTAAAAATATTACTGCCCAGTACGTTACCAACGGAAAGATCCTGCTTCCCCTGGAAGGCCGCCATAACAGAGGTGGCCAATTCCGGGAGTGAAGTGCCGATGGCGATGATGGTCAGTCCAATCACCAGCTCACTCATTCCCAGCGAGCGAGCAATCTCCACCGCACTATCCACCATCCAGTGGGCTCCTAATATCAAAGTGCCCAATCCAACCACAAATATCCCTATTTGAACCGGCAGAGGATGTTCTACTTTGGGTGGACCTTCGCTGTGAGTTTCTTCAGGGCCCGATTCCTTTTGGATCTGCCTGACCTGAAAAATGATAAACCCTATGAAGAGTACCAGCATGATGGCGCCCTCCCAAAGCTGGAGGAGTCCATCAAGGCTAAGCAGGTATACCAGCACGGACAGGGCAATCACGATGGGTACGTCCAGCAGGACCATGCGCCGCCGAATGGCGATGGGCGCTAACAGCGCACTGATACCAAGGATGACCAGGATGTTTGCGATATTGCTGCCCACAACATTCCCCAGCGCAACTGCAGCTTCGCCTGCCAGTGCTGCATCGAGGCTTACCGCGACCTCCGGCGCACTGGTCGCAAATGCCACAATCACAACCCCGACAAACACCGGTGGAATCTCATAGCGCGCAGCGATACCCGAGGAGGAGTCTACCAACCACTGGGCACCGGCCAACAGGAAAACGAGACCAAGAACAAATAACAGGTATGTCAAAATCATTGGAGAGACGGATACTTAATAATTTACTGAGAAGATTAAAATAACGTGAATTCGATTTAAAGGAGAAAGCCCAAAAATACTCCTCTGTCATCTCGAATGGAGCCTGCGGAATGAGAGATCTTTGTATCTCTGAGGGGCCGCCACGTCAAAAAAGATCTCTCCCTTTCGGTCGAGATGACTGCTTAAGAGGGGCTAAAAAGTATTCCTTGACTTCCGAAAGCTGTATCGAACTCAGGTTAAAATACAAAGTGAAATTGCAGAAATAAGTAAGTAATCAGAAAAAAACCTGCCAGGTAGATTGCAACCTGGCAGGTCTTATTAAACGGAACTCTATGTTATAAACACTATGCAGTTTCAGCTGAGTCGGGAACATTGAGTGGTTCTTGTTCTTCCGCGTGTACATCCGGGCGCCGACTAAGGTAGAAGTACCCAAGCAGACCACTGACAAGCGATCCCAGTAAAATCCCCACCTTGGCATACTCGAGGAAGACCGGACTCTGGGGAAATGACAGGTTCCCGATAAACAGGGACATCGTAAATCCAATACCCGACAGCAGGGACACGCCATATACCACCTTCCAGGTCTCCTTGGAGCTGTTCAATCCTGACATGTTGAGCTTGGTTAGGATCCATGTAGATCCCCAGATACCGATCTGCTTTCCAAAAAACAGTCCAAGGGCAATACCCCAGGTCAGCGTCGAAATAAACGCCTGACCCATCGTTTCCGGGTCAAAAATAACCCCGGCGTTAGCGAACGCAAAAATTGGCATAATCAAAAAATAGACACTGAAATGCAGTTTGTGCTCCAACCGGTGCAGGGGCGACTCTGCATGTTCAACTGTTGCATCCATGTGATGCAGCGCTTGCTCCCTGGAGACCGGGAGATCTTTGTCAGAAGCCTGTTCAAACAGTTCAAAACCTTCACGGGCATATTCGACAAGTCTTTCAACACTCCAACCTCTGCTGGCGGGGATCAGGAAGCCGAGAACTACACCAGCGATAGTAGCATGCACACCTGATTTAAGCACAGCCCACCACATAATGAAACCGATAATCAGGTATGGACCCAACTTGTTGACTCCCCTGTAGTTCAAGAGTAGGATCACCAGCATACAGGCGCCGGCAACCCCGAGAGCAACCATACTGATCGATTCGGTATAAAAGAATGCAATTACCAGGACTGCAATCAGGTCATCCACCACGGCAACGGCGGTTACAAACACTTTCGCCCAAACCGGTACGCGGGAACCAAGTAGTGCTAAAACACCAATTACAAAAGCAATATCCGTAGCCATCGGAATGGCCCAACCGTTCATGTAATCAGTGCCTCCGTTAAATCCAAAAAATATTAATGCGGGAACTGTAGCTCCACCTACCGCCGCTACAACTGGAAGCAATGCAGACTGGAATGACGAAAGCTCTCCATATTTTAACTCCCGCTTTATCTCCAGTCCCACCAAGAGGAAAAAGATCGCCATCAGCCCATCATTAATCCAATGGTGAAGGGACTCATCAATCATGAAGTCGGAAAAGCCCAATACGATATGTGTTTCCAACAGGTGGTGGTATGCCTCACCAAGCGGGCTGTTGGCAACAATCAGCGCGGCCACAGTTGCCAGCAAAAGCATGATACCCGCCGCCGAATCCTTTTTAAAAAAATCTTTTAGTTTACCTGAAAAACTTGAATCTGCCACTTTTCTATACGTTTTTGTTTAGCGTTTTGGTGATATGGTTAAAAATAGATCATATTTCATTTTAATGCCTTGATCGATTTTTCATCTCTCTCAGCTGATTTATATCCTCAATTTCCCCGACAATTGAAAGCTCATCGCCAAGCTTTATTTCGGTATTACCGTGGGGAATGATAATGTCATCTTTGCGCTTTAGGATAGCGATCAAACTCTTCCCCGGCAACTCAATATCCTTAATTTTTTTACCGGTCATCTCGGCTGTAATATCAGTCTCATTAACTGTGAGGTTGATAAACCGTTCATCTCGCAGCATAATTTCTCGCAACTCTCCTTCATCTTCAGCATTAACCCAGCGCTTCATAAAGTGCCTGTTGTCAATCATTTCGGCAATGTGCGCTAAAATGCGAAGGTGCGAACCGGAATGTTTCTCAGAGCTGACCAGGAAAATGAAGACGCGTACTTTTTGGGTGGGATCTTCCACACTTTGGCTGAGCTGCTCAAAATGGTCGGTATCCATCGTGATACCCTCTTTCATTCGGACCAATACCATCTCGGAACGGACATCCTTCTGCACCCTGAGATGGTTTAGCGCTACGCCGCGCCCCATCGGAATTAAACCCGACTGGTTAACATTACGAAATGCGTCAAACATTTTATCTTCTTCGATATTTATGCGAACGGCAAGCAGTGACGCAGCTTTGCGAATGATCTCCTTGTATGAAGTACCTGGATCGAGGTTATCAATAACCATTGAGCGGGCTACCACCTCTTCGTAGGGATCCTCATCGCGCAACCCCTTCTCACGGAGAATATTTCTCATCTCATGCTCCAAGCCTCGGTCGCGGCGTTTGCCCAGCCGGGCATGCACGTGATACAGGGCTCCCTCCCGTTCTATGGTACCATACCCGTAGTAATAGAACCAACCCACACTGAATACTGCGATAATAGCAGTAAACAGGATAGAGAGCAGCCCCATCTCAAGGATAAGAAATACTGATATAATCATTCCGGCGATCTGCATCCAGGGATAGAACGGGGAATTAAAACCAGGGTCATACTCTTCAATCTTGCTTTCTCTCATTACAATAACGGCCAGATTCAGCAGAGCGAAAAGAAGCAGCTGAAATGCACTGGCCAGTTTGGCAACGGCTTCCACGTCAAATGCAATGAGAAAGAAAATCATCAACAAAACAGTACCAACAATAGATATGATTGGAGTTCCGTATCGGTCACTTACCTCCGAGAATCGTGATGTAATTAGTTTATCGCGCCCCATAGCCATAGGATATCGCGAGGCTGACATAATACCAGCGTTACCCGTTGATGCAAAAGCAGCTATCGCGGCAATCACTACCAATACGAGGCCGGTTGGTTCGGGCAGCCAGTTCAGAAATACCTCACCAGCGGTTGCAACGGGTGTTAAATCCGACCGCAGAGCGCTCGGTTCAAGCAGAGCTACCATAAGATAAACACCAACAACATATACAAAGACCGCCACGATTAACGACAATATCATACCCAGCGGTATGTTCTTGTCAGGATCTTCTACCTCTTCGGCAATGCTTGCCACCTTGGTAAGCCCCGCATAGGAAACAAACACCATTCCGATAGTTGCCAAGACGCCATTTATCCCGTTAATGTAGAACGGTGAAAATTGCCGGCGGGTAATCTCAAAAAAATCAAGGGAAAAGATATGAAACAGCCCCTGCACGATGTAGAAAAACATAATGCCGAGTAATGCCGCCACAAGAACCTTTTGCAGGAAGCTTGACTCTTTGGCTCCTACAATATTAATGATTCCAAAGATAATAGTAAGAACTACAGCCACAAGTGTAATAGGAACCTCGATAAAAATTCCTATATATGCTCCCATACCGATCAGGGCAAATGCACTTTTCAACACCAGGGCCAACCAAGACCCAAAACCTCCTACGGTTCCCATAACCGGGCCCAAGCTGCGATCAATGAAATAATAGGTTCCGCCAGCACGGGGCATTGCGGTACATAGTTCCGACACGCTGAACATAGTCGGTAAAACCAATACGCCTGCAAAAAAATATGCTAAAAAGACGGAAGGTCCTGTTTCCGCAGCGGCGATACCCGGCAGCAGAAAGAACCCTGAGCTAAACATAGCCCCGGTGCTAATGGCAAAAACGTCCCAAAGTCCCAACTGCTTTTCTAACTTTTCATGCTCCATATAAGTCTATAAATAAGTTTTTAACTAAAATTCCAGAATAAGTTTGAGGTTGGCGGCTATGTATTAAAACTATACCAGCCGAAAACTTTGACAAATGTTTTTGCCAAAGATATAGTATAATTGACTAATTCTCTTTCATTTCTCTAATACGTTCAATGTCTTCCACCTCACCAATTATTGACAACTTATCTCCTTCCTGAATGACCGTATTGCCATGCGGAATATTGATATTTCCCTCGCGTCTGAGTATAGCAATCAGACTTTCCCCTGGCAGTTCAATCTCATGGATTTTTTTACCAATCATATCTTTCGTTTTATTAGCAGAATCTATTGTAAGGGTGATAAACCGCTCATCACGTAGTAACATTTCACGCAATGCACCTTCATCCTTTGCATCTATCCAGTGCTGTAAAAAATGATCCTGATCGATCATCTCGGCTATATGCGCCAAAAACCTAAGATGCTGTGTGGAATACTTTTCGGAGCTGACCAAGAAGAAGATGGCATGTAGTTCACTCTTTTTCTGGTTCTTAAAGTACCGGCTCTCCACAGACAGGCCGTGCTTTATCCGTACAATAAATAGCTCGGGTTTTGCCTCAATATCCAACCTTGTATGATTAAGGGCTGCTCCTTTTCCAAGGGAAATGGCTCCAAAATCGCTCATTTTGTCAAACGCCTGGAACAACTTGTCTTCATCTACGTCAACTTTGGTTGCCAAATTCCGGCAGGCATGTTTTACAATATCTTTGTACGTGATAGCGGGATCTTTGACATCCAGGACAGCGGCCTTACTTATCACCAGTTCATAGGGATCTTCTTCACGCAGTCCTTTCTCCTGCATAATCCGACGCATTTCATGTTCTAGCCCCCGGTCTTTATACTGTCCCAGGCGCTCGTGCACATGAAATATGGCCCCCTGCCGGTCGATTTTGCCATAGGCGTAATAATAGTACCATGCCACCGACAAGATAGTGACGGCTACTGTAAACAAGATGGAGACCAATCCCATCTCAAAGATTAGCAGACCCGAAGTGACCATTCCAATCATCTGAATCCAAGGATAAAAAGGCGAGGTATATCCCGGGTCATATTCTTTGATCTGGCTCTCTCGCATCACTATAACAGCCAGGTTCAACAACCCGAAAAGCAACAATTTAAACGCGCTGGCCAGTTTAGCCACCTCTTCTACATTAAATACCAACAGCAGGAACACCATCATGCCCGTTGTGGCAACAATTGACACCATTGGCGTATCGAACTTGCCGATCTCTGACAATTTTGGATGGAGCAATTTATCGCGGGCCATCGCCAATGGAAACCGGGAGGCTGACATAATTCCGGCATTTCCTGTCGATGCAAAGGCAGAAATAGCTGCAATGACAATTAAGATCAACCCGGTATCGCCGGGCAGCCATGTCAGAAATATCTCGCCGGCTGTAGCTACGGGAGTCAAATCCTGCCTGAACGCCTCCGGTTCAAGGACAGCTGTCATGAGATACACGCCAGCCACATAAACGGTTATAGCAGTAATAATAGAGAGGAACATGCCCCTTGGAATATTACGATCTGGATCTTCCACCTCCTCGGCCACGCTCACCACTTTTGTAAGCCCGGCATAGGATACAAACACCATTCCCACTGTCCCGAAGAATCCCTGCGCGCCGTTGGCAAAAAAGGGTGTAAACTGTTTTCGGTGTATATCTAAAATATCCATGGAAAACAGATATGAAAACCCCTGTACAAGGTAGAAGGCCATAATGGAAATTAATGTCAACACCAGTATATTTTGCACCTTAGTCGTTTCCTTGGCGCCAAAAATGTTTAATGCACCAAATGCTATCGTAAGGATAACGGCAACAGGCGTAATCGGCACTTCAAAAAAGATAGATATATAGGCTCCCATCCCAATCAGTGCGAATGCACTTTTAAAAACCAGTGAAAACCATGAACCAAATCCGCCGATACTCCCCATCAGGGGTCCCAGCGTACGATCAATAATATAGTAGGTGCCGCCGGCACGGGGAAAAGCAGTTGCCAGCTCGGCTTTACTCAGCATAGTGGGCAACACCAGCAAACCTGATACCAGATAAGCCAAAAAGACAGAAGGGCCAGTCTCTCCGGCGGCAATGCCGGGTAGTAGAAAGAGACCGGAACTAAACATTGCTCCCGTTGCAATTGCAAAAACATCGAACGCACCCAGTTGTTTTTTTAATTTTTTTGTCTTGTCTAGTATAGGCACAACAGGTTGTTAATTTTGCTTGATTAATTAAGCTGAAAGAAAAGGGAAATACTCAGCTTTCTAAAGGACTAGCTTGTGAGTGATCTGAATAGTCTCATCGAACCATTAATCATTGTCGATTTCCGGAGACCTGTTCAAATTCCAGAGCCTAGCCGTCATTCGGATGATATACCCGATAATCAAGAGTCCGATAAGTCCCTGGATTTTGACACTAAACACTGGGTGCAAATCGAAAACAACGATAATGAAATACTCTATTCCGGCTGATATAAGCAGGATGCCAACCAGCCAGATAGATTCATTCATTAATTTACTTTTCAGATCATCTTTCATATTTAAAGATTTTTCCGAGTATTAAATATCTCAGATCCGGGGCTTATTGTAACTATACTAAAAGATACAGCGTTTCGACTTTTTAAAAAGTTTTTTAGCTGAAACGTACCAAAAACCTCATTTCCTTATTAAAATTAAATTTTATTCTAAACAATCATATTTGAATCCTTTGGTAATTTGCCGAGGGTTCCCCATTTTATCATTCAATTTTTAATCCCCAACAAGTAAACCGGTATAGAAAACCCAGTTTGTTTATATAATTTATGACAGAACACTTCTTAGTTGCCATTGCCAGTATCCTGGTATTCGGAATTGGTGCACAATGGGCTGCCTGGCGGTTTAACCTGCCAGCCATTTTACTTCTACTTATCTCCGGAATCCTTGCAGGTCCCGTATTTAGTCTTTTAGATCCCGATATCCTGATGGGAGACCTTTTGACCCCATTTATTTCTGTTTCGGTAGCAATTATCCTTTTCGAAGGAGGATTAAGCCTTCGATTTTCCGAGCTCAAGGATGTGGGAAATGTTATCGGAAACCTTGTGAGCGTTGGCGTACTCATCACATGGACCATCATATCCATCTCCTCATATTATATTTTCAATTTTGGTTGGGAGCTTTCGATCCTTTTAGGTGCTATCCTTGTCGTAACGGGGCCAACCGTGGTCATCCCCTTACTGAGACAGGTTCGACCGTCGGGCCAAGTCGGACCAATTTTAAAATGGGAAGGCATCGTTATAGACCCGATCGGTGCCATGCTGGCCGTCCTTGTATTTGAAGTAATCCTTGCCACCAGTGTTTCGGCTGCTACCAGCGTGGCGATTATCAGTATTGTTAAAACAATCGTATTTGGTACAATATGCGGCCTGGCAGGGGCAGCAGTAATCTACTTTCTCCTCAAACGCCATGCTTTACCAGATTTTCTGCAAAATCCAGTTAGTTTGATGATTGTGGTGGTTGTTTTTACGGTATCCAATATGATTCAGCATGAATCCGGACTTTGGGCTACTACTCTTATGGGAATTGCCCTTGTTAACCAGAAATCAGCAAATATTCATCATATCATCGAATTCAAAGAAAATCTGAGAGTTCTTCTGCTCTCCACCCTGTTTATACTACTGGCCGCGCGGGTAGAGCTTAATGAACTGCTGGCAAATTTGAACTGGACCATGCTGGCGTTCCTGGCAATCATTATTTTAGTAGCGAGACCGCTCTCTGTCTACATATCAACAATATCTTCCAACACCAGCTGGCGCGAAAAATTCTTCCTGTCCTGGATGGCACCCAGAGGGGTAGTAGCAGCTTCAATCTCTTCAATTTTTGCGATAGAATTGACTCAAAACGGATTTGAATTGGCCAACCAGCTGATACCGATTGTATTTATTGTCATTATCAGTACCGTTATCATTTATGGATTGCCCGCCGCCTGGGTAGCCCGGAAACTGGGCGTGGCCAAACCGGTACCCCATGGTGTATTGATTCTCGGAGCAAAAGACTGGACTATTAAAGTGGGTAAAAAAATACAGGAAGAGGGATTTAAAGTACTCATGGCAGATTCCAACAGGAGGAACATTTCGAAAGCAAAAGCTCAAGATCTGGATGCATATCACGGTAACATTTTATCGGAATTTGCCCTGGAAGAGATTGATCTTGATGGTATAGGTCAGTTGTTCGCTTTAACACCCAATGACGAGGTCAACTCCCTGGCAGCCCTTCGGTTTGGTGAAATATTTGGGCGCTCTCATGTCTTTCAGCTACCACCAAATACCAGGCAAAAAGATGCTAAAAAGGAGGTATCCGACCATCTAAGCGGTCGAATTTTATTTGATGAAAATCTAAACCATGACAGACTTGCCCAGTCGATTACTGCGGTAAGTGACCTGAAAGCTGTTGAGATTACAGCAGATACCCCCTTTTCCGATATTGTAAATAATGATAACGGACACGTACCATTGTTTCATATTACCTCAGATCGGGTACTAAGACCTTTTACTGACAACTATCCCCAGATCCCTTCCAATGGGGACAAGGTGATATACCTACATATAAATAATAACCGAATAAGTGGTTAATCTTTGTAGCTGCCTGAAAAATTCTTTTTAACGTGAGCTCGGTTTAAGGATTCACCAGAATCTGCGTTTACGTGTTAATAAAAGCTTTTTGTTACTGTTCATTTTTTGAACGACGAAAAAACGAACCAAAAACGTCGCCGGCTGGTGAAATTTTTGTTGCGTTCCCTGCGCCTGTGCTAAAACCATTTAACTCGATCCGCAGAAAACGCGGTTCTCAGACATAAATGGTTTTTTTAACGCTCCGGCTTCGGTCACTCAGCCAACAAAAATTTCGAAGGCCGGAAAGGGAACAGTAATGAAATATATTTTTGGATATCCTTATCCCGAGTTGACGTTTTTTAAGTGTTAAAAATAATCACCGGGCAGGAAGAGTCCTGCAAAATTGTTTCTACACGTGGACCCAGGTAGAGCCGATGTGAACCCGGCCGCACATTGGTTCCAAGGATAATCAAATCCATTTCATTATCCTTTGCAAAATTCTGGATCACCAGTTCCGGACTTTCACCTTGCTCGACGACGGCCTGCGTTTTAACATCCATAGCCTCCCCGAGATCTTTAAGTTCTGCTACAATTCCGCGGGCAATCTCTACCTGGTTTTCTTTCTTGTCGTCCCGGATATGCCAGGGAGAATGTGAATGTTCGTCTAACACGACATTTAACACCGTAACTTCCCGGCGGTCATCCGATTTTGCTATAAAGAACCCGAGATCAGCCGCATTTTTTGAGGCAATAGTCCCGTTTGAAGGGACTAAAATACGAGCGGGATACCAGCTTTGGGAAACATCCGAAGAGCGCACAATCAACGTTGGACATGGAGCCACGCGCACAAGATAGTCAACAAGAGGGCTAAACAGATGTCTGTTTCCATCTCTTTTTTCATATTCAGTGGCTCCAAGCACCATCAGGTCATAATCCTTTTTAGCCTCATCCAGGATCGTATCCCCGGCGGACTGTTCTTCCACCACCTTGGTCACAATCTCTTTCTGGTTAAAAAGTTTGGCACATGCCTTAAGATATTCTTCACATTTGCTCTTGTTTCCTTTTTCTGCAACGGTAAAAAGGGTAAGCGAAAGCTCCGTTTTTTGCCCCAGTAACTCCAGCAACTGGGCCTCCACCGACTGGATCGCCTGCTTGTCCGCCTGCACATCCCGGCCCCGAACGGGCAGGAGTACCCGGTGTATGCCAGCGACAAGACTTTCAGCTTCCAGCTCTTCCTGTTTCAGACGTTCTTCTTCCTCTTTACCTACCTCAACCTTGCCAAGTACCCACCGCAGAGCCGATGGGGCCATCAGTGAAGTAGCCATCGCCATCACCACGATAATGGAAAACATATCCTGTCCCAGTATACCCAGGTTCAGACCTATGGTGGCGATAATAATTTCCATCGCTCCCCGGGCATTGAGTCCGGCTCCAAAACTCAGGGACGTCCAGTGATCCTTGCCGCCGATCACGCGGGCACCCATGTAGGTGCCGGCAATTTTCCCCAGCGTGGCAACCGCAATTACAATCAGGGTGATTACGATAAGAATGGGCTCGAGCAGATTGAGGATATTTACCTTCAATCCCGCTACAGCAAAGAAAATCGGGGCAAAAATTCCAAGAGCAATACTCTCGAGTTTGTGGATAACATCTTCCGGAAGGCGTGGCATCATACCAAACAGAATCCCCATCACAAAAGCCCCCAACACTGCCTCGAGGTGAAGAGCCTGGGTAATTGCCCCCCACGCAAACGTTAATATGATGACTAATGTAAGAATGCGATCAGTACTCTTGATCTCATCCTGAACGTAAGTCAACAATTTTCGAACCATCCAGCGTCCCAGGGTAAAGCTCACCAGCATAAACGCCAGCACGCTACCGACAATCTGCAGCACACTTCCGACCGTTACCGATTCACCACTTGCCAGACCTGCCACAATCGATAATAAAATCCATCCGATAGTATCATCGCTCATACCCGCAGCAAGGATAGTCTGTCCGATATCCCGCCGCATCAAATTCAGATCCATCAACACCTTGGAGATTACGGGTATCGCAGATATTGAGAGTGCTGTAGCAACGAAGAGTGAAAAAACAAGTCGTTCGCCGGTGTCGGCAAGCAGGAAATCCGGCAGGAACTGTCCCAATACAAAACCACTGGCAAAGGTAACTATAATTCCTCCGAAAGAAACGCCCGCGGCAGTACGCGCATGTCTTTTAATGAGCTTAATATCTGTTTCAAGGCCGGTAATCAGCAACAGAAACACCGCTCCGATCAGGCTTACCACCTCCAGCAGGTATCCCTGCGTCTCGGTTTGGGGTATAATCCACTGTCCAAGTTCGGGGAAAATCCCCACCAATACCGAAGGTCCCAATATTATACCGGCCAGGATCTCACCAACAACGGAGGGTTGTCCCAGACGCTGGGCCACCTCTCCCAAGGCGCGGGCAGCAAAAAGAAGTACCGAAATCTGAATGACCAACAAGAGGATATCGTGATGTGGTGCTGCAGAAAATATATCCAATGTAAACAGAGGTTAACTTTTGATGCATTTATTACTACCGAAGGGTTGAGGATAAAGTTTTTGATCTTAACAATCCATCCTTGGCTTTCTCTTTTACATATACTACCATTCGCTTTATTCAGGGCTCGATTCAATTGACAGCCTGTCCTCAACGGATCGGCAAGAGGCATCGGTGGACATAGGTAATCGCGCCCGTACAAGTGATTTAATTTCCAATTATCCATTAAAAAATCATTGTGACTTCATCTACAACCAAATGGCAGATCTGGATTGATACGGGTGGCACCTTCACCGATTGCATCGCCCGAGATCCCGGAGGCGTATTCCATAAAACCAAAGTTCTGAGCAGCAGCGCCCTAAGGGGTACTATCCTGGAGTGGATCAATTCGCAGAAAATACGAATCCGGCAAAACTGGAATGCACCTAACAACTTCGTAAAAGGCTTCCAGTTTCATCTACTGGGAAGAGAACACGCGCCGGTGCCCGTTCACTCTTTCGATGCCAGGAACTCGATAATCAACTTGCAAGAGGAACTCCCTGTAAATAATCCACCCAATTCGTTTGAGGTTACGTCTGATATTGAAGCACCGATCCTGGCAGCCCGGCTTGTGACAAAGACGACAGCCGGACAGCAGTTGCCGCCGTCAGATCTTCGGCTTGCCACTACCAAAGGCACCAACGCCCTGCTGGAACACAAAGGAGTCCCTACCCTATTCCTGGTAACGGAAGGCTTCGGTGATCTACTTCGTATTGGGGATCAAAAAAGACCGGATCTTTTTGCCCTGAATATTGAAAAACCGAAGCCACTCTATCGAGAGGTCATTGAAGTACCCGAACGGATCGATTCGGAAGGTAATCCCATACGGTCCCTGCAAAAAAACTCACTGAAAGCACAGCTTGAGCAGGTGCAAAGTCCCGCTGAAACATCAGTTGCTCTCTGCCTGATGAATAGCTACAAAAACGCTACCCATGAACAAGAAGTAGCTAATCTTTTAGAAGAGCTGGGCTTCAACTATATTTCAGTTTCTTCGGAATTGAGCCCATTTATTAAGATACTTCCCCGGGCCCAAACGACCGTCGTAAATGCCTACCTCGCGCCCATCCTCCACGAATATATCGACAGGGTTAGAGAAGAGCTCAGCTCCGGCTCGTTCCGGATGATGACCAGCGCTGGGGGACTCGTTGACACCGAAAACTTTAATCCCAAAGACAGCCTGCTCAGCGGTCCTGCCGGTGGTGTTGTCGGGGCTTCAGCGGTTGGGAAAAAAGTGGGGTTTAAGCATATCATCTCGTTCGACATGGGAGGCACCAGCACCGACGTTGCCCGTTATGACAATGAGTTCGACTATCTTTTCCAACACCAGGTGGGCGATGCACGGCTGGCGGCCCCCGCCCTTTCAATTGAAACGGTGGCAGCCGGCGGGGGATCGATCTGCTCTTTCGATGGATTCAAACTGACGGTTGGTCCTGAAAGTGCCGGCGCTGATCCGGGTCCCGCATGCTACGGGGCGGGCGGCCCGCTGACGGTGACCGATGTGAATCTCCTTCTGGGCCGACTTGAACCAGAAAATTTTGGCATTCCTGTCTCCATGGAAGCCTCCCAGCAGCGGCTGGACGAAATTATTAAGCAGGTAAACAATCAAAAGGCTGGGCATTCCACAGCAACCGAGATCCTGGAGGGGTTCCTTCAGATTGCCAATGAGCGGATGGCCGACGCAATACGCAAAATTTCACTCCGAAAAGGCTACGATCCACGGGAATACGCCATCGTTGCTTTTGGGGGAGCCGGTGCCCAGCATACCTGCGCCATCGCCAGCCAACTGGATATCAGCGACATAGTTATTCCTACTGATGCTGGTCTCTTAAGTGCATATGGTTTGGGGAATGCGGTCATTGAACGGTTCGAAGAGCAGCAGATCCTGCAAAAGCTACAGGATGTCGGTACCTCACTGGAAAAACAATTTGAGGAGCTCGGGGAAAAAGCCATTGCAAAGCTACAACAAGAGGGAATTCCGGAGGCTGAAACGGAACTTCGGCGCCGGTCCGTTTTTATGCGGCTTGAAGGACAAGAAGCTACGCTCGAAGTCAACTTTGGTGATGGAAAAGAATTGGCCGAATCCTTCAAACAGTTATACCTGCAACGGTATGGCCACTGGATTGGAGGACGGACGATAGAAGTTGAATCGATACGAGTTGTTGCCTCCAGCAAAAAACCGAAGTTCGATCACGTGAAGGAAACGGAGCCCGAGAGCACTGCTCAACCCCGGCGGACCAAGGAGATTATTTTCAACGGGGAAAAAGTGAAGACCCCCATCCTCAAGCGAAGCCACCTTTCCCGCGGCCAAAAGTTCAGCGGGCCCGCCCTGATCCTGGATCCCTACAGCACCATTGTCGTTGATCCTGGCTGGGCATTGGAAGTGAGGGAGAATGGATCGCTGGTTCTTTTTCAAGTTGATGCCCATTCCGAAACCGCCTCGTCTCGTATCTCCGGCGGTCGATCAGAAGCCGTGGCCCTGGAGCTATTCACAAACCGTTTTACTTCAGTAGCCGAAGAGATGGGTGAAATGTTGCGGCGCACGGCCCTGTCTGTAAATGTAAAGGAGCGCATGGATTTCTCCTGTGCCCTGCTCAACGCTGACGGAGAATTGATCGTAAATGCACCGCACATACCAGTCCACCTTGGAGCGCTCGGAATTTGCGTGCGGCGACTGCAGGAGACGATAGAGATGAACCCCGGGGATGTAATCGTGACGAATCATCCCGCTTTTGGCGGCTCTCACCTGCCTGACATAACGATTGTGACCCCGATATTTACGAAGGATCCCTCTCCGGAACTCATCGGTTTCGCAGCCAGCCGGGCCCACCATGCAGAGATCGGGGGTACGCGCCCCGGTTCCATGCCGCCCGATGCCTCCACCCTTGCAGAAGAAGGCGTTGTAATCCCACCGATGCACTTGATAAAGGAAGGAAACGAGCAGTGGGATCAAATGAGAAGACAACTGGAATCTGCAGAATATCCCACCCGAGACATCGAAGAAAATATTGCCGATCTACAAGCAGCTGTGGCTGCCAATAACCGCGGGGCTCACTCTCTGCTTCAGCTGGTCGAGGCCCACGCCAAAGAATCTGTGTTGCACTATATGAGCGCCCTGAAACAGTATGCCGCTGATAAAATGCGTGCTACCATCCGTAACCTGCCGAAAGGTTCTTTTGAAACCACCGAACTGCTGGATGACGGGACCAGGCTAAAGGCGAATATTACGATTACAGAACGAGCAATTATTTTTGACTTTGAGGACACAGCCCTGGTCCATCCGGGCAATCTCAATGCGACACCGGCAATCGTTAACAGTGTAATTATCTACATCCTACGTCTGTTGGTTGATGAGGAACTGCCACTGAACGAGGGACTACTGGAACCGGTATCCATACAATTGCCTAAAAATTCGATCTTAAACCCTGACTTTCCGCAGAATCCGAGGGAATGTCCCGCCGTTGTAGGTGGAAATGTGGAGACCAGTCAGCGATTGGTGGATCTGCTGCTAAAGCCATTTGAAAAAATAGCCTGCAGCCAGGGCACAATGAATAATGTGCTTTTTGGCAACGACTCTTTTGGCTACTATGAGACGATCGGCGGCGGAACGGGGGCTGGTCCGGATTTCCATGGTACAGATGCCGTACACCACCACATGACTAACACTGCGGGCACTGACCCCGAGATCCTGGAACAGCGCTACCCTGTCCGGCTCGATTGCTACTCAATTCGTAAAAATTCGGGGGGCTCGGGAGATCATCACGGTGGTAACGGTATCCAGCGCGAAATGACATTCCTTGAACCGGTCAGTCTTTCGGTGCTCACGCAGCATCGCAGGGAGCAGCCGTATGGACTCAACGGTGGTAATCCGGGCCAGCGAGGTAAACAATGGGTTATCCGCAACGACGGGACCCGGGAAACGCTGGCATCGATTGACGGGGCCGACCTACAGGCGGGCGACCGCTTTTACCTACTCACGCCGGGTGGCGGTGGGTTTGGAAGTTAGAAGTTGGAGGTTGGAGGTCTTTTCCTTTTTTGGAAACCATTGTCTATACGTAAATTACTTAATGAGTCGTTGTAGACACTGACTGTTCCAAGAACATTACGGGGAGAATCCCATGCTACGAAACAATCTTTCCAGGGATGGCCTGGATATAAAATATGTACCCTGTACCGGCTTTTATCTGCTACTGGGAGTCATACTTTTCGTTTTAGGATGTTCATCCTCCGAGCAGACTACGCAGCAGCAACAACCTCGGATAGCGGAGACTTCGGCATCACCTGATACCAAGTACACTTCAGCTTTTCCCCGACGAGATGTATCAGAAAAGATCAACGCTATTTTTCGATCAGTAAAACGCATTACCATTAACGGCATTTATCGTGTGTACCATTTTGAAGATCGCCCGGTTACGATAAATCAAATTCGAAACAGCGATTTGAGCGAGCTCGCCACGCGCACTATATCCGAGGAGAAAGGGGTAGCAGGCACTGCTGTATCGATTGCGCAAAACAACAGGCATATAACACTTTTGACTTGTGCTCATGTTGTGCAATTTCCGGATACCCTTATTGATTACGAAAGTACGCCCGAACAGGGACATATTAAATCTATTGCCGTTAAATACAACCAGCGCAACTTGCTGTTTGGTGACTCAAACCTGGTCCCGTTTGAAATAAAATCAGTTGATGAAAACTATGATCTCGCCCTTATCCAGATCAACAATAACAAGGAATACAGCGAAGAATTTCCACCGCTGTCCATAAGAATGGGGGATTCCAAAGACCTGAAGTGGGGTTCCATGTTGTATATAATAGGCTATCCCAAAGGAGCTGCTGTAGTGACCCGGGGCATCGTCAGCAGTCCAAATCGAACGCCTCGGGGCGACTTTTTAACGGATGCCCTCTTTAATCATGGAATGAGCGGTGGAATAATCCTGGCAAGTAATAATGATTACCTGACATTTGAGTGGGTTGGAATTGCAAATACGGCATCGGCTGAGCAAGAAAATATCCTGGTGCCCGATCCGAAAAGACGTACAAGTGAACAGCTCATTGAACCGTATAATGGCTCCATATTTGTAAAGAAAAAGACCCGTATTGTGTACGGACTCACCCAGTCCATTCCCACCGCCGGAATCACCGGTTTCCTGGGGCAAAACAAGGACCTTCTCAGGGGCACAGATAATGAGTTGCCCAACTTTTGATTAGAGCATGAATGTTGAATCGTTGAAATGTTGAGTTGTTGAACTGTTTTGAATTTTTAACCAACCCTCCTCATCTGACAGAAATGCAAACACAGCAATAATCTTAACAACAAAATCGAGGCATTTCTATTTAATTCTATAGACACAGTTTGGTATCTTTGGCACTATTTAGTTCAGCCTATACATTTTGTAATGAATAACATACGCGTACTTAAATTCGGCGGCACCTCCATGGGAGATGAAAACACCTGGCGCAAGGTGCTGGATATTGCTGCGGGCTACCAGCAACCGGTAATAGTAGTCTCTGCCACATCCAACACGACCCGGCAACTTTTGGCTGCTGGAGAGGAAGCCCTGAATGATCTTGACAAGGCACTGGAAACAAGCCAAAACATTCGCAGCCGACACGAGGTGCTGATTGAGCGATTCCTGGATCAATTTGATAGCAATACCACGGGCTCACGACAGCAGTGTCAAGATTGGATCGAAAAGAAGATCGATGAGCTGGAGAAGCATTTACATAAAATTAATGAGCAGGTGGAGTTTAGTGACCAGCGCAAAGACGCCGTAGCCAGTATCGGGGAGCAGCTTTCTTCTGGCTTGCTGTCTATTTGTGGCAAAGTTTATGGCCTGGAAACCACCTTCATCGATGCGCGGGACATAATCAAAACAGACTCCGACTTCGGACAGGCCAATCCCGATACGGAACGGATTGACCAGCAAAGCCGCCGAATTCGGGCTAAAGTTGAAAAGGGTGAAATACCCGTGCTCGGTGGTTATTATGGAGAAAACAGTGACGGACAGATTACAACACTCGGTTTCGAAGGCTCCGACTACACTGCCAGCCTGGTCGGTGCAGCACTGGATAGTGAAGCAATCGAAATATGGACTGATGTCAGCGGCATTTTCACCTGTGACCCCCGCCTGGTAGAGGACGCCGTCTCTATTCCGGAAATCAGCTTCCGCGAGGCGACTGAAATGGCGTATTTTGGGGCCAGAGTACTTCACCCCTCTACCCTTAAACCGGCGGCTGAGAAGCGGATCCCCGTTTATGTACGGAACATTTTTGAGCCGGATCATCCCGGAACCAAAATATACGCCACAGCCGACTCCAACGGGCCGGTCCGAGCACTAACGTTTCTTGAGAATGTGATTATTCTCACTGTCAACGCCCCCAGCACGCTGATGGGTTACCATTTCCTGTCAAATGTGTTCGCCACGCTGGAGCGTCACCACATTACGGTAGACGTGGTAACGACGACCGAGGCTTCGGTATCCATTGCGATGGAGCGGCCCGACAAGCTGGATCTCATTACACGGGAACTCGAGGATATCGGGGAGGTCACATCGACCGAACGGCAAGGCCTGATCAGCCTGATTGGATTTGGTCTCTCAAATGTAGATGCGATCACCAGCCGGGTTTTCTCCTCGATCAAAGGGGACCCGCTGTCACTGATCTCATTCAGCCGGGACAAACGAAATCTGAACCTAATCCTCCCGGAAAACCACCTGGTCGAGACCGTCCGCTCAATTCACCACTCACTTTTTACTAAAGAATTTTCTACAAAACCGTAATATGCTGGCACTTGAAAATATATCGCTAACGCTGGGCGACCGGCAGCTGTTCAACTCCATCGACGCCCTTATCAATCCCGGGGAGCGGGTGGGACTCGTCGGGCCCAATGGGGCCGGCAAATCCACCCTGCTCAAACTGATTGCCGGGAAAATTGGCGCTGATGCAGGTGAAGTGAAGCTGTCCAAATCAGCCACAGTAGGGTACCTGCCGCAGGATGGGGTCGATCCGGATCCCACACTCACCGTTCTGGAAGAGGTGGAAAGTGCGTTCGAAGATCTGCTGGAACTGGAAGATCAAACCATGCAGGAACAGCAAAAGCTGAGCCGCATGGAGGCGGGTACCGACGAATATCAGAAAACGCTCGACCGCATGGGACGCCTGCAGGATCAGCTGGAGCAATCGGGGGCATATGAGCTGGAGGCGGATATCGAAAAAGTGCTGATGGGGCTCGGCTTTTCGAAAGAGGATTTTTCACGATCGACCACCGAGTTTAGTGGTGGCTGGCTGATGCGCATCGCCATGGCAAAACTGCTGCTGCAGCAACCCACCTACCTGCTGCTTGATGAGCCTACGAACCACCTGGATATCGAATCGCTGCAATGGATCGAAAACTTCCTACACAACTATGAAGGGGCGATCATCATCGTATCGCACGACAAGGCGTTCCTGAACTCTATCACTGAGCGAACACTTGCACTGGACCGCGGCAACCTGTACGACTACTCAGGAAACTATTCCTATTACCAGGAGAAACATGAAGAGCGGATGGAGCATCTCCGCAAAGCCTATCAAAATCAGCAGCGGGAGATCAAGAAGCTGCAGGAGTTCATTGACAAGTTCCGGTATAATGCCAGCAAAGCCTCGCAGGTGCAGAGCCGCATAAAACAGCTCGAGAAGATGGACAAGATTGAGCTGGATGAGCATGAGGAAGAGATTACGTTCCGGTTTCCACCGCCGGAAAGAAGTGGCGCAGTTGTGATGAAGCTGCAGAACATCAGCAAAAGCTACGGTGAGAATCAAGTGTTTGAAGGGCTTGACTACGCGATAGAACGTGGCGATAAAATTGCGGTCGTAGGCCCCAATGGCGCCGGTAAATCCACCATGGTGCGCATGCTGGCGGGACTGGAGGACTTCGACTCCGGCATAAGGGAGCCGGGACACAACGTCAGCACAAACTATTTTGCCCAACACCAGGCCGATGAGCTGGATCTCGATCAGACGGTGTTTGGGATTATGCGGGAAGCAGCACCAAAAGCCAAAGAGACGCGCCTGCGCACTATTCTCGGCTGTTTCCTGTTCCAGGGGGATGACGTGTTTAAAAAAGTATCGGTGCTCTCGGGCGGGGAAAAGAGCCGGCTGGCACTGGCCCGGATGCTGGTGAACTCGGCCAACTTTATGATTTTTGACGAGCCCACCAATCACCTGGATATGCAGTCAAAGAAAATCCTGCAGCAGGCCCTCGATCAGTACGAAGGCACGTTTGTCATCGTCTCTCACGACCGTGATTTCCTCGATCCCATTGTAAGCAAGGTGCTGGAAGTTCAGCCGAACCGGGTGCGAACCTTTCTTGGCAACGTGTCTTACTACCTGGATAAAAAGAAAGAAGAACAGGAAGCACTTGACCTGGCATCTTCGACGGGCAGCAATGGAGCTGAAATCAGCCAAGATTCCGCTTCGGACTCAGAATCCGGGCCTGCCATTTCCCGGAAAGAGGAACGGCGCATTGAGGCCGAAAAACGCCAGCGCAGGTACAAAAAACTGAAGCCGCTCAAGAAAAAAATCGATCCACTGGAGGATAAGATTGAAAAGCTGGAGGATCGCAAAGAGGAGATCGAAACACAGATGGCAGAGCCGGATTTTTATGATGACGACGAACGGGTGAAAGAGGTCTCACTGGAATATGAAAAACTGAAAGCAGAACTGGTGGAGATCTATGATGAATGGGAAACACTGGCATTGAAGATCAGCAAGATCGAAGAGGAGTTTGAATAGTTTTGTTGATATTGTGGTTGCTTTGACCCCGACAGAGCTTAACAGGATACCGTGCATGAAAGCTGATATGCTCGGTGTTTCTGAGGTACTAATAGCTCAAGCCCTATACGGTTATAGGCGTATAGTGACAAACTTGTAAGCTGAAGGCATAACTGGAACACTGTTGAATTTTCCTTTATTCATCCTCAATAATTAGATTTTTAGACAATATGGGTAAATTGGATAACAAAACAGCCATCATTACCGGGGCAACCAGGGGAATCGGCCGGGCTATTGCTATGTTATTTGCCAAAGAAGGCGCTAACCTCATATTAAACGGGCGTGATGAAAGTCTGGGCAATAAAGTAGCCTCAGAGATCTCTGAAATTGGTGGAAATGCAGTGTTTGTTAAGGCAGACATTCGATCTAGAGAATCCAATCAACAGCTTGTAAACAAAGCAATAAATGAATTTGGTGAGTTTAATATTCTGGTTCCCAATGCAGGAATGCTTGGATTAGGCTCGATTACAGATGTGACGGAAGACACTTGGCACCAAACGCTGGATACCAATCTTAACTCCGTTTTTTATCTTTTACGCGCTGCCATACCCTTGATGCAAAAAAATAATACAGAGAGCTCTATCATCGTTACTGGCTCGATTGCCGCACACAAAGGATTCCCCAACCATGCGGCCTACTGTGCTTCAAAAGGAGCGGTAGAAGCACTTGTCCGTCAGGCAGCTGTTGATTACGCCCCAAAAATCCGGATTAATCTGATACAACCCGGGCCAGTGGAAACCAAGCTATATAATGATTCAGCAGATGCCTTCCCCAATTCTGATACCATCCTGGATGAAGTTCCCGACTCATTACCTATGAAGCGGGTGGGAGTTCCAGAAGATATTGCAAAGGCAGCCCTTTTCCTGGCGAGCAATGATTCTTCCTGGGTCACTGGTTCCGTTTTTACAATTGACGGGGGAGCCAGCATAAATTAACCTCAGTTCGATATAAGGATCGCAAAAATTATAGCTGTCACCGCGAGGAGGCGTCTGTGACAGTAGTGGCCTTCCATCTTGAGGTCGACGTGGCGATCTGCCCGTCCATTTTCTGTTCACCCGCCGGGAGATCGCCTCCGAAAGGTTTCGGGATCCCTATGATTACTTAATCCCTCTTCGCAATGACAGGTTCTGTCTCGAACTGATGCTAAATATTTTTGCATTTCAGAGGATATGCTAAACTAATTGAGACGGTCGTCTCATATACACTGAGATAGTAGTCTCAGGGATACGAGACTATGGTCTCGGTAAGTATGAGACTTTGGTCTCACTATGTATGAGATAGTAGTCTTGGTAAGGGCGTTAATCTTATAAAGAGGAGATTTTCACCAGGGCTTATTCAACCCCCCTCGTGAGGAGGTCCGGCTTAACCTGGGTTCAACATAAGAATTACTAAATTGTTGGCTAAACGATGCGGTCGATGTGGCGACTCCTCATCCGTTTTTTGTTTTCGCATAGGAGATTGCCGCTGGATTTCGCTGAATTCCTTACAATGACAGATTTTATATCGAACTGACGTTAAACTAGCTTCCGTTTAAGAATCAGCTTCATTTTCTTCTGAAACGATTCCAAGTCTTTCTGCTCGTTCTCTCCACTTCTTGCGTGCCAGCTTCTGCATATCCTCGTAGGCATCCACCTCGTCAATAATTTCCATACCCAGCAGTGTTTCCACTAGGTCTTCCATCGTCACGACGCCGGAAAATCCACCGTATTCATCTACTACCAGGGCGATATGATCCTGCTGCTCCAACAGACGTTCGAAAAGCATCTTCAGGTTGGCGTTTTCCGGCACTACCAAAATTTCACGTTTCAGCTCCTTGAGCTTTTTCTTCTTTTCATCTCTAGCCAGCTGTATAAGCAGATCGTTTTTCAGGACATAGCCGGTGATATTATCCTCATTGTCTTCATACAGCGGCAGCCGGGAAAACCGAAGATCCTCCACCCGGTCAGGTATCTCTTCAATGGTACGCTCCTGGTTGTAATAGGTCACCACAATGCGTGGAGTCATTATGTCCTTGACACGCAGCGAACTGAAGCGAATCAGGTTCTTGAAGATCATCGACTCCTCTTCCTCGAAAATGCCCTCTTCCACACCCCGTTCGGCAAGTGCACTGAACTCTTCACGACTAAATGAAGGCGGACGATTGCCACTGGAAAGAAGCCTGGTAATGCCATTTGAGAGGGCCACAAACGGATACATCAGAAACATGAGGACGCGGAGCAGGCGTGCGGCCATCGGAGAAAGATTCTTCCAGTAGGTTGCCCCGAGTGTTTTGGGGATTATTTCAGAAAACACAAGGATCAGCAGGGTCAGGATGGCCGAAATTATACTCACATACTCGTTGCCAAAAACGACCTGGGCCTGGGCACCTACCCCGGCGGCTCCCACCGTGTGAGCAATAGTATTGAGACTTAGTATCGCTGATAACGGGCGATCGATATCCTCCTTGTATGCTGTAAAGAGTTCACCGGTTCGCGTACCCTTACGTTTCATCACAGCAATATAGGACTCGCTGACGGACAGGAGTACGGCCTCCAGGATAGAGCACACAAACGAGACTCCCAGAGCCAATAGTAAATAAAAAACTAATAGCGTCATAGGCCAGTATTAAGGCAGTAGAAAATTAAAGAAAAGCGTATATAGAAAACTCAATGTGTTTTTAATGACTAGTTTTCTCGGAAAATCTGATCCCTGTTTTTGAATGTTTTGAATTCCATGGTATTGCCACTGGGGTCTTGGAAAAACATTTTCCCTTCCTCCTCTGGTTTACCTTTATCCCGCACGTAGGGCTCAAATACAAACTCTACATCAGACTTCTCAATACGATCGGCCAGCGCTTCCCATTCATCCCAGTCCAATATAATTCCAAAGTGGTGAACGGGCACCGGGTTTCCATCTATTTCATTCGTGCCATGCTTTCCCGCAAATTCGGGAATAAGGTGACCAACAAGCTGGTGTCCCCAAAAATTGATATTAATTGTGCGTTCAGAACTGCGTACTATTTTACATCCCAAAATATCCCTGTAAAAAGCACGAGTCTCCTCAATATCTTTTATTGGGAATGCATAATGAAACAGTTCAGCAGATTCTTCGGCCATGGGTTTAATCTAAATTAAAGTTTATTTAAAGTTTGGCTTAAAATAGGTAATTCGTTCGAAGTGAAAAATTCTAAGAATAAAAATACCAAGAGTTATCCATAACATTTTAACAAAACCTGTCTTAGGCTATTCCTTTTAAAATACGTAAAAAATTTGCAGCTCTTTACAACATGGAATTTATTGAATGCCAACGGTTTCCTACTTGTTAATAAATCCATCAACTTCTAATCAAATATTTTTTACAAGGCCATGCAAAAATCATCGAAACTATTTTTAACGATTTTAATCGCAAGTTTCATTGTTGCTGGTTGCACGCAACAACAGCAACAGCAAGCGGAAGAAGAACCCACTCCTTCCACTAATTTTACTAATGCAGTTGCGGTTGTGCATCCCACCGAGGGCAACAGTGTAAGTGGCACCGTGCATCTTGAACAAACGGCCGAGGGCGTACAGGTCACAGCTGAACTTACTGGACTGAGTGAAGGTCGCCATGGATTTCATATCCACCAATATGGCGACTGCACTGCCTCTGACGGCACATCCGCAGGCGGACATTATAACCCTGCCGGTAATGATCACGGTGCTCCCACCCAAGATAACCGCCATGTTGGAGATATGGGTAACATCGTGGCTGACAGCGAAGGCAATGCCACTATTAACTATACCGATCCAGTGATTGAGCTAAACGGTCCCAGCAGTATAATCGGTCGTGGTATTGTCGTTCACGGTGGAGAAGACGACCTTGAATCTCAACCCTCTGGCGCTGCAGGTCCGCGCGTGGGATGTGGCGTAATCGGTGTTGCCAACACTTCACAATAAGCTTTCTTCAGTGTTTGGGGCGTACCATCTGATGGTACGCCCTTTACTTTTTTACACTTTTCTTCTCCTCCTCAAATTCCTGTTCATTACGTCGGCGAATAACTGATCCCCTGCCCTTTTTATTACCATAGTTTGTCAGCCAGAAAAACAGTACAAGTCCTGAACCAAAAACCGCGAATGAGAATATGATGAGCGGTCCCGTTGGACGAATAATCAGGATTGCGCTAACGAACTGTACCACCAATATGATATAGAGCAACACAGCGATATACAGCCTGTTTATCTTGCTAATAACATAAGCCCCAAAAGGTGCTCCCAGCACAACAACGGGGATACTGACCATCCAGAAGTTGATCGCTTCCACCTGCATATCTTGTAGAACAAAACCATGCAACAATACCCCCACTACGGCATTCATCGCCATAAGTATGACAGAAGTCGGCGTCGCTATTTTTTCTGACAGGCGGTATTTGAGCGTGACAAAGGCAAATGAACAGATGTCAATTCCGTTACCGAGGATTGCACTCAGTATGCCCCCCACGAAACCTATTGCGACAAGCTCCATCTTTTGAGATGAGCTTAACACAGGCAGGGATTCCACAGAATCGCGCTGACGAATGTGATTGATGAAGAATAGGGCGATTCCATAACTCAGCCAAAAAGAGACGAACATCATTTTGGCATAGGATGGTACGACATATGGAGCAATGAAATAAGTCCCGAATATGATACCAATTGTTCCACCCGACGCCACGACCCAGAGATACGTTTTCTCAATGGGAATCTTTTTTGCCACAATCCAAAGAGCGGCCGCCGTCATCCCGATGCTCTGAATAGCCAGACTAAAATTGCGAGCAACGGAAGGATCGATCTCGAACATCAGGGTCATCACCGGGTAGGCTATAGCTCCTCCTCCCTCCGAGCTGGCGCCGGCAATAAATGACCCAAACACCATCGTAATGGTCATATACCATTCGGTGAGAAAAAGATGCCACCAGCTCTCGGCCGTCATCCACCCCAGCCACACCAGGTATACCAGCACCACCGGGACAATATAAATAAGAATGCGTCTCTTGCTGTCACCAGCAAACCAGGAAGTGATCTTCTGCAAAACGTCTGACTTGTATTACCCAAGGTCTCGGAGTCTGCAAGCTATTTATCGCTACTCTTCCGGCCTCCAGTCACTCATTTTATCACTGATCACCTCTTTCAGGCGACTTACCGGCACGCGATCCTGCGTCATGTCATCGCGATAGCGGATCGTGACCGTATCTTCGCCCTCGGACTCTACACCGTCGAAATCAACGGTGACACAGAACGGCGTTCCCGCCTCATCCTGTCGCCGATAGCGTTTCCCGATTGAACCCGACTCATCGTAAAGCACAGCAAAATCTTCTCGGAGATCAGCTTCGATCTTTTTGGCCAGATCGATCAGCTTATCCTTCTTGATTAGAGGGAAAATTCCCACTTTTCGGGGTGCGAGCTTTGGATGCATTTTGAGGACGGTTCGCGTGTCCCCGTCTACTTCCTCCTCGCGGTAGGCGTCGCAGAGTACCATCATGACCGTACGATCAAGTCCAACGGAGGTCTCGATTACATACGGAATATAGCGTTTCTGTTTGGCCTGGTCATAATACTCCAGTTTTTTCCCGGAATACTCCTGGTGCTGGGAGAGATCAAAATCGGTACGGTTATGGACGCCTTCCACCTCCTGCCACCCGATCGGGTATTCATACTGAATATCAGCCGCCGCTTCCGCGTAATGGGCCAGTTTGTCTTCTGGGTGCGGCTCGGCCCGTAATTTGGATGGGCGAATACCCAGGCTCTTGTGCCACTCCATTCGTTTCTCAAGCCACTTCTCATATTCTTCCTCATCGGTGCCGGGCTCTACAAAATACTGCATCTCCATCTGCTCAAACTCGCGCATGCGGAACACAAACTGCCGCGCTACCACTTCATTTCGAAATGCCTTCCCGGTTTGTGCAATACCGAACGGTACCTGCTGGCGGGCGGTATCCATCACGTTCTTGAAGTTCACAAAAATACCCTGGGCGGTTTCGGGTCGCAGGTATACGCCATCGTCGCCATCCCCGGAAGAGACCGCGCCAAACTGCGTTTTGAACATCAGGTTGAACTGGCGCACATCGGTCCAGTCAAACGCCCCGGATTCGGGCGCACGAATTTCGTTGTCGATAATGATTTTGTGGAGATCCTCACACAGTCCATTGCGACTCCCCGCTGTATCCAGCAGCTCCTGGAGTTCATCAGCTTGGTCGGCTTTCCCATTGCTGCGCAACTTGGCAATATGGCCTTCAATCAGCATATCAGCCCGGTAGCGCTTCTTCGACTGCTTGTCATCGATCATCGGATCGTTGAAGCCGGAAACGTGCCCACTGGCTTCCCACACTTTGGGATGCATAAAAATCGCCGCATCCACTCCCACGATGTTATCGTGCTTCTGGGTCATCTCTTTCCACCAGACATCGCGGATATTGCGTTTCAGTTCCACACCGAGCGGCCCGTAATCGTAGACGGCCCCGAGTCCGCCATAAATTTCAGAAGATTGAAAAATCAGGCCACGGGCTTTGGCCAACGAAACAATTTTATCCAGACTATCAAGTTCGGTAACTGACATTAACGTATACAAAAATTAATTGGGATTGAGATTCATCGATGCCAAAGATAAAAAAAGTACGTTTAATTAATGAATTCTAGTTTTTTAATTCCGATATTCCCTGCCGCCTGCTTTCCGGCACGGTATAGACCCCTACAGCCGGCAGGCAGGTGTTAATAACTTTTTAACCAAACAGAAATCAAAAAAAACAATGCACAGTTTCAATGTAGGAATTCTTGGCGCAACCGGCGCTGTCGGACAAAAGTTCATCCGTTTACTTCAAAATCATCCCTGGTTCACCATCAAAGCCCTGGGTGCTTCTAAACGTTCGGCCGAAAAGACCTATAAACAGGCCGCTCACTGGATTGAGGATATAGAACTGCCCGAGAAGGTTGCCAAACTGACGGTTACTACATGTGAACCTGGGCATTTTGAGGACGTTGATTTCGTCTTTTCCGGGCTAGATTCTTCCGTAGCGCTCGACATTGAACAGGCGTTTGCCAAGGCAGGCATCCCGGTAATTTCAAACGCAAAGAACCACCGGATGTTTGACTCCGTTCCGCTGCTGGTTCCGGAAGTAAACCCAGATCATATTGAGATGATCAAATCGCAGGATTTCACCGAAGACGGAAGCGGCTGGATTGTCACAAACCCGAACTGCGTGTGCGTGCCGCTCTCCATGTCACTACGACCTATTTATGATGCATTCGGCATTGAATCGGTTGTAGTAACCTCCATGCAGGCTGTTTCCGGTGCGGGCTATCCCGGCGTCCCCAGCCTCGACATCCTGGGCAATGCGGTTCCCTATATCGGTGGAGAAGAAGACAAAATTCACACCGAGCCCCTGAAGCTCCTGGGAGCACTTAACAGCGACGGCACGGTTACGAACGCCAGCTTTGGCGTGCAGTCCACCGCTGTTCGTATCCCAACGGTTGAGGGACACCTGCTTTCAGTTGCCGTAAAGCTGGAAGAAAAGCCGGGCGATATTTCTGACGTTCAGGAAGCGATCGAAAGCTGGAAGAGCCCGATTGCTGACCTGGATCTGCCTTTTGCTCCCAAGCAACCGGTCAAGATCTATGAAGAAGAACGCCATCCACAACCACGCCTGCACTCCACACGTGAAAATGGGATGCAGCTGGGGATGGGTCGCCTGCGAGAAGGTTCCGTGTTTGATATCTCGTACATCGCGCTGGCGCACAACACGATCCGTGGTGCCGCCGGTGGTGCAATATTGAATGCTGAACTACTGGCTGAGAAAGGTTACTTAAATTAAATTTCATGGAACGCGGATGGCGTTGATTGGGCGGATGACCAAAAGGATTAACTATTCATCCGTCCCAATCTGCTTGACCTGTGTCATCCGCGTTCTATTTTATCAATGTTCATCATCAAGATCTTTGAGCTTCATCTCTGACATGGTGAGGCGAATTTTGGAGACCAGGTTCTCAGCGTCTTTCCTGTCCTTCCGCTTGATCTTCAACTTGCACTCTCCACCCTCCGTGCCCGGGATTTCATCGAAAACACGCAATGAACGAGCTTCAAGTATAATTTTCGAACTAAACCATCCTTTTTTCAACTCTACCGACTGAAGCTCTCGCAGTGGTATTGTGATCTCCTCTACGTCCGACTTAAACACTTCGAAAAAAGCATCTTTCAACTGGAACTCTAGCACCAGCTGCTCTCCCACAAGTTTCAGCAATCCGCTGGCGGTCTGCAACCCATGATTCACATTTGATATCTCAAACTGTACCGCTTTCGCTTTAAATGGCATTAGACAAATCTTTTAATTTCAAACTCAACTCTCAGTCCTCGCACAATTGCGAACAACTGGCACCGATTAAGCTAACAAAAATTGGTAAATATTCTATAGATAACCCCAAAAAAATGTGGTTTACAGGCCATAATCCCACTTTGAAAAAAAATTAAAAAAGTTTGTAAGGAATTCGATTTTCACCGGTCTATAAGGGTGAAGATAACTCAACAAGCCGTTGAATGAGAGAGCACATTCAATGTCCTTCCGGGGTGAAGAGGTTGATAGCCTCTTCACCTTATTTTTTATCTATCTGTAATATTCATCATATCAATTTCAGGAGATACAAAATCAGGAGAGTTCTCATGAAATACATTTTATCTTCACTACCTATCCTTTTGGCATTTTTTATTCCCAGTAAATGCATTTCCCAAACCTTGTTGATCGATGAAAACTTCAGTGATGGTGATTTGACCAGTTCACCGGTTTGGAATGGAGATACGGGGAGTTTTACCATTACTGACATAAGTGGCAATAACACCCTTCAGCTTAATGCCGGGGATTCCGGCACTACCTATTTGGGGACCCCCTCATCCGCTGCTTATGGCACATGGAGCTTCTTCCTCCGCTTTGACTTTTCTCTTTCCGGTTCAAATAACATTACCGTGTTTCTCACGAGTGACAAGCCTGATCTTTCCGGGGAGGTGACCGGGTACGCACTAGTGGCAGGGGAGTCGGGCAGCGACGACATTTTCAAGGTCGTGCGATATGACGACGGCACCGAAGCAGAAACAGTTATTACGGGCACGACCAATGTAAGCAGTGGTGGTGAGTACCAAGTCACCGTTAATCGCAATTCCGATGGCAAGTGGACACTATCGGTGGCGGAAGGATACGAATCGATTCCCAAGCAAGAAGCAACAGGCGTTGATAATACCCATACCTCATCATCCTATTTTGGATTCAAACCCGAATATACCTCCACACGTGCCGACAAGTTTTTCTTTGATGACATAAGCATCAGCAAAGCGCCGATTGAACTCTCCACGATTGAGGTGATTACCAACAAGGAACTACGGGTCTCTTTTACTGGCGATTTAGATCCCACCACAGTACAAAGCTCCGATATGTCGATAAATAACAATATCGGAAGCCCAAACAGTATTTCAGTGCAAAATAACGCTGTCACTTTGAAATACAGTTCTGCGATTCCAAGTGGGGACTATACGCTTAGTGTACGTGAGGTAAGTGATCGATCTGGCACAAACTTACAGGAGAATTCTACAATCAGCTTCTCCCTTTTCGATCAATATGTAAACGGCGACATCGTGATCAATGAATTTATGTACGACCACCCGATCGGCCTTGCCGAATATGTAGAATTAAAAAACACAAGTGGCAAGCGGTTTAACCTGACAGGCTGGCAACTGGGCGATGCTAATACTCCAGCCACTATAGGTAGCGATACGCTGATCCTGAATGCAGGTGAAAAGATAGTAATTTCGCCTGATACTTCGGCACTCTTGAACACATTTGGGGATCTAAATTATGTTGAGATGAGCAGCTTCCCCACACTTAATAACAGCTCCGGTGATGCAATACGGATATACAAGACCGACGATGCGCTTGTTGATTCACTCTTTTATCAACCCGGCTGGGGTGGAGAAAACGTTGCCCTGGAACGACGTTCACCGACCGTATCCTCCACCTATCCAGAAAACTGGGGCAACTCTCCCAGTCCTTCCGGCGGAACACCCGGCCGGGAAAATAAAATTTCCGGTGATACTACCCCACCTTCCATTTCAGACTATGAGATTATCGACAGCCAGACGCTGTGGGTAATATTTAATGAACGTATAAAGATTAGGTCAGCCACCAATCCTGATCACTTTTCGCTTAATGGAATTCCGATTAGCAGTGTAAAAATTTCTGAGCCGGACACAGCAAAACTCATCCTCGATTCCAGATTAAATAATGCTAGCGATTATATCCTCAAAATCCACAATGTGGAGGATATTTTTGGGAATACAATAGCCTCCGATAAGATAGACTTTACCTACTACGAGATATCAGAGCCCGATTCAGGAGATATTTTCATCAATGAGTTTATGGCGGATCCGCCGGATGGTTTTACCGAATATATTGAACTATATAATCCAACGGAAAAATCCCTGAACCTGCAAAACTGGACACTCAATGATAATACCGGCACTCGTGAAAAAATAACTTATTCACAATATGTACTGCCTCCTGACTCATTTGTTGTTATCGCTCCTGACAGCAGTCTAATCGATTCTGATAATGATTTCAGCTTAGTAGTTATGGGTAATAATTTCCCGTCGCTTAATAATGGGGGAGATGACATTGTTATTCGGGATGCCAACGGCGTACTCCTGGATTCCCTGCAATACTCTTCCTTCTGGGGTAGTGGTGAAGTCGCACTGGAACGACGCTCGACCTCACTTCCGGGTATGTATTCTGAAAACTGGGGGAATGCTCCAAACGAACTTGGTACGCCGGGCCAGCCAAACGAGATTTCTACAGATAAGATGCCACCGAAACTGGATTCATATGAAATCTTATCCCAATCTCTGCTTCAACTGGTTTTCGACGAACGAATCACCTCCCCTTCGGCAACTGCTCTGGAAAATTATGAGCTTTCGAATAGCCTTTCGATCTCATCAGTCGATTTCAATGCACCAGATACCGTCAGGCTCTATCTTCGGCCGACATTAGAAAACGCAGAACGTTACCGAGTGACCTACCACGGCCTCGAGGATCTATTCGGGAATACCAGTGATCCACAAAATATCAATTTCACCTATTACAGTATTTCTAAAGCCGACTCCGGGGACGTTTTCATCAATGAATTTGCCTTTGACCCCTCAGAAGGGATGACCGAATTTGTGGAGCTGCATAATCCTACCCAAAAATCGTTCGATCTTCAGGGATGGACGTTCAACGACAACACAGGGCGTCCAAAGATTTTGACTCAATCCCAATTCATCATTCCGCCCGACTCCTTTGCCGTCATCGCACCCGACAGCACACTGCTTACATCATTCCCGGATCTAAATCTGCTCACCATCGGTAGCCGTTTTTCTTCGCTCAATAACAGCGGTGACGAGATTGTAATACACAGCTCGGATGGTCAACTCATTGACTCCCTTGAATATACTGCCGACTGGAGTGGTGAAGGGAGCTCTCTGGAACGCAGATCAACTTCGGTGTCAGCCAAATTTCAAGCCAACTGGGCTAAAGCGCCGAGTCAGCCCACTCCCGGCTCAGCCAATGCTATTGGTCCGGACAAGACACCACCCGAAGTCGTTACCCTGGAGATACTGGATTCATCGAGAATAAAAATAATATTCTCAGAAATGATAAACCGCTATAGTGCCACAAATGAAGCCAACTTTTCTATTACTCCTTCGGTAGATATTCAGCTTATTTCGGCGGTCCAGGACACCATAACGCTGTATTTGACAGAGAGTCTGCAGTCAGGTACCAACTATCAAATTACCATCAAAAATCTGGAGGATATTTTTGGTAACCGTATGGGACCGGTTTCCATATCCAGGGAATACCTGAAATATTCGAAAGTCCGGCCCGGGGATATTATCATTAACGAAATTCTGTATCAACGCTCCAGTTCAACCGGTCCGGAGTTTGTAGAACTGTTTAACCGCAGCTCCAAAAATTTTGACCTGTCTGGATGGAGATTTGGTGACGCTACCGAGCTCATTGACATACCCGGAGACATTGATCTTAAATCAGGTAGTTATATTTTGCTTACTGGTAACGAGAAGCTGGCTTCAAAGAAATCCAACGGATACTTTATTCCTTCTTTTCCCTCCCTGAATGATGATGAAGATGCTGTTTATGTTAAGTCTGGATCACGAATTACCGTAGACTCCCTTCATTATTCCGAACACTGGGGCGGCAGCGATGGCATCTCAATAGAACGGAAAGATCCGGATGCGGCATCCAATGACGGCTCCAACTGGACAAGTAGTAATTCAGATAGTGGAGTTAGTGCGGGATCAAAAAATCACAGCTTCAGTCCTGACGAAACGCCGCCTGGTGTCATCTTTTCTACGCGACACCTTGATGGACTGCTCGAGGTTCGCTTCAATGAATTTATTCAACTAACGCAAGATCTTTCTTTTTCAATGGATGGGGCTAAGCTGAAAATTGCAGGATTTGATACAACCCAGGCGAACAAAATTTTATTGCAGCCCCCGTCCACGAAATCTAAAAAGGAAAAATCCATAACTATCGCTATCCAAAACCTGACGGATGTCAAAGGTAACACAACCTCCTCTGCTTCAATCCCTGTAGCTCAACCTGTAAAACCAGGAGACGTGGTAATCAATGAAATTATGTACAATCCGCTAAGTAAGTCAGATGACAATCAGCCCGATCAAAGCGAATATATCGAACTCCGTAATACCAGCGACCGTGCCATCTCACTGGAAGGTTTTCAGCTGCATGACGCCCCGGATGAACACGGGGAGACAAGAACCCTGGTTCCTGTAAACTCGACTTCCAAATTTTTGCCTGCCGGCGGTCACCTGCTGGTGTATGCAGAGGATGAAACTGCTGAATTTGTGAACAGTAAAGTAGCTACTTTTTTTGAACTAAATGATTTGAATTCAACACGCACCGTGCGAATTAATCGCGGCACGTTGAGCCTCGCCTCTGAAAATGATGCGATCTACCTGGCCGACAGCACCGGAGTCACTATCGATTCCGTTTATTACAGCCGGGGCTGGCATAATCCAAATATTATGGATACTAAAGGGATAGCGTTGGAGCGAATTAATCCAAACGGACCGAGTGGAGATGCCTCAAACTGGAGTTCCAGCACGGCTGAAAAAGGCGGAACACCCGGCAGGAAAAATTCGATTTTCCAAACACCTGCGAACAGACCCCAAGAGATCGGAATAAGCTTTGATCCCAACCCGTTTTCACCTGATGGAGATGGATATGAAGACAACCTTTTTATTAACTACAAACTGGACCAGCCCGATTACCTGCTGAAAGTCCGCATTTTTGATCGCTATGGCCGATTGATCCGTAAATTGGCCGATGGTAAACAAGCTGGATATGAAGGTTCCCTGCAGTGGGATGGCAAAACCGATGAGGGCAACAGGAATAGAATTGGAATCTATATCATCCTTTTCGAAGCTTACAACAGTACAAATGGTAGTGATCGTACGTTCAAGGAAATAGTTGTTTTAGCTCGACAAATGTGAAATAATATCTGCGATAATCCGCTGAATCCAAGTCATCCGTGTTCTATTATTCCCTTGTTCAATAACCCTTTGTTCAATACTTTGCCCTGTCTCAGAATTATAGTTTCAAAACGATCTGCATGAGTAAAAAATCGGCTCCCATCGGCATTTTTGATTCCGGCATTGGCGGACTAACCGTAGTTAAAGCGGTGCGTGAAGCCCTTCCCCATGAAAATATCATCTATTTTGGTGACACAGCCCGGGTACCATATGGCATAAAATCAGAAGAAACGGTGCGTAATTATGCACTCCAGATCACCAATTTTTTGCTGGAACGTAATGTAAAGATGATCCTCATCGCCTGTAATACGGTTTCAGCATCGGCAAAAAAAGAGGTGCAAAAAGCGGCCGGCGACATACCGGTGCTGGATGTAATCACTGCCGGGACCCGTGCAGCCATGAAACACAAACATATCCACATCGGCGTGATAGGTACGCTGGCAACTGTTGGGTCCGGTGCCTATGAAACGGCCATCCGGGAGTATAACGGCAGCATCACCATTACGTCAGCGGCCTGCCCCCTGCTGGTGCCGTTGGCCGAGGAGGGGTGGATTGACAACGACATTGCCAAACAGACGCTTCAAACCTACCTGCAAAAATTTGAGGGCAGCGATATCGACAGCCTGATTTTGGGTTGCACACATTATCCCCTGTTCAAGGAGACGATCAAAAAGGTGCTGCATGATCCCAAAATTGAGATTGTGGACTCTGCTTTGTCAATAGCTGAAATGGCAAAGAAAGAACTTGATAAACTGGATTTGCTTAATGATGAAGCGGCAGGGCGCTTCGAGTGCTACGTTAGTGATCGGCCGCAACGTTTTCATGAGCTGGCTGAGCGGTTTCTGGGCCATCGCATTGAGGATGTTGAAATTGTGGCGCTCCCTTAAATAGAACTACCTTTCAAAGATATTATGAGTATTATCTTCTCGTATACATATGCCTCTCCAGATATTGTTCTCTCTTTGCTACTTAAACCCAAATCGCTTTTCAATGCTGAGAGATTCTATACAATTCGCTGCAAGGATTTTCTGGACTTGGGGTCAGCTGTATTGCCCGAATAGTCTAATTGATAATCAGTATTTCAATAAATCAATCAATATTTTCAAAAATTCCTGCGGCTCCCATTCCTCCGCCTACACACATCGTAACCATGCCGTAGCGGGACCCGCGCCGCTTCATTTCGTGCAATATCTGTGTGCTAAGTTTAGCGCCCGTACAGCCCAGAGGGTGTCCCATGGCAATGGCACCACCGTTGACGTTTACAATTTCGGGATCCAGGTCTAACTCTCTTATTACGGCTAGTGACTGCGACGCAAACGCCTCATTAAGCTCAATCAGGTCGATATCATTTTTATTCAGACCGGTTTGCTTCAGCACTTTTGGGATCGCCTCTACCGGCCCGATGCCCATAATCTCAGGTGGGACGCCGGCGACAGCAAAGCCAACAAATCGTGCCATCGGTTTCAGCTCCAGTTCTTCGGCTTTTTCCCGGCTCATCACGATTACCCCAGCAGCCGCATCATTCATCTGGGACGAGTTTCCCGCCGTCACCGTTCCTCCCTGCTTGAATACCGGCTTTAATTTCGCCAGAATTTCTTCCGAGGTATCTTTGCGCGGTCCCTCATCGACCTCGAACCGGAAACTATTTTCCTGCATCTCTCCATCAGCCGTGACCATTTTTTCGGTCACTTCAACAGGCACAATCTGTCCTTTAAAACGGTTTTCATCCCACGCTTCCACAGCACGCTTATGGCTTCGGTAAGCAAAAGCATCTTGGTCCTCACGACTGATACCATATTTCTCTGCTACATTCTCTGCCGTAAGTCCCATGCTAATGTAGACTTCCGGGTAATTTTCCACCAACTCAGGATTCGGGCGCAGGGTGTTCCCCCCCATCGGTACCATCGACATTGTCTCCACACCGCCTGCTATGATCGCATCCGCATTGCCCGCCATAATTCGTTCGGCAGCCTGGGCAATGGTTTGGAGCCCTGAAGAGCAAAACCGGTTGACCGTTGCAGCTGGCACGGACGGTGGAAGTCCTCCCAGCAGCGAACACTGTCGTGCCACATTCATTCCCTGTGAGGCCTCTGGGAAAGCGCATCCCATAATGACGTCATCAACCATTTTGGGTTTGAGGGACGGAGCCCGCTGCAAAAGCGACTTTATAACTTCGCCTCCCAGCGTATCGGGATAAGTGAAGCGCAGTGATCCCTTATTGGCTTTTCCAGTAGGAGTTCGTGCGGCGGCAACAATTACAACATCTTTCATGATTTAGAGAATTGGAATTTAATAGAAAGTAGAAGGTAGTAAGATTAAGCTTCTAATGAGTTGATTAGGGCATATATTATTTTTTGGATCTCAATCAATGACTTTTTGAGCGTTAGAAATAACTCCTGATCGATATAACCTAGATTGTTCGAAATTGTTAACTGTGTTTCAAGTTCATAACAAGAACCTGTAGCGACATCTAAAAATTGTCGAAACTCTTTATGTGATCGTCTACCAGCACCTTCAGCAATATTCGAACTTATTGAAATTGCACTTCCTCGTATTTGAGAAGTCAATCCATAATTTTCTGTTTTCGGAAAGTGATCAGTTGCCTGATAAATCTTTGTCGCCAATTCCACAGCTTTTTGCCATACGTTCAAATCTCTAAAATTATTCATAGTAAGTAATCTTATTTGCATTATTACTTACTAATTAGATCATCAATTCAGCAAATCCTTACAAAATATCTCAAATCTTTTTTTACCTGAATACTTCATACTATCTACTTTATACTTAATACTCTCTGTGGATAACTAATTCCTAAGCGGTTTTCCCTTCTTCAACATATGCTCAATGCGAGCATGAGTTCGTTCATCTTCGAGTAGTTCCATGAAAATTTCACGCTCCAACTTGAGAATATATTCCTCCTGTACCTCCTGTGGCTCACTCAGATCGCCCCCGCTCATCACCCACGCCAGCTTCTCGGCCACTACTTTGTCATAATCAGTGATAAAACCGGATTCATGCATGATATATAGCATTAGTTTAAGGGCACTCAGACCTTCACGGCCCATTACTTTTATTTTTGGGCGGAATGGTGGTCGATAGCCATGGTCAGCCAGCGTCCGGGCCTCCTCCTTAGCCGCAGCCAGCAGCAGATCACGATTCATCACCACAGCATTGGATTCTTTCAGGTAGCCGTATTCCCTTGCCTTAGCCGCACTGGGAGAAACTTTGGCCATTCCCATCGTTTTGAAAACCTCTTTGATATAAGGAATGGGATCAGAACGGTCCTCTTCAGTCACGCGCTGCATAGCGCGCCGAAGCATCTCTTTGGTGCCCCCGCCAGCCGGAATTAAACCGACGCCCACCTCAACGAGTCCCCCGTAAAGTTCGTGATGCGCTACGACACTGTCAGCGTGGAGCACTAATTCCATACCGCCCCCCAATGACCGTCCAAACGGGGCCACTACCACGGGGAATGGCTGGTATCGCAATCCCACAGCTGTTTCCTGGAAGCTTTTCGCCCCTTCTCGTACTGCTTCCTTGTCCCCCTGCTGCCAGAGCTGCATCGCTTCCAAGAGGTTGGCCCCATAGGTAAAATTATCTCCATCGTGTCCAATGACGAGGGCTTCAAAATCCTGTTTTACTTTATCGCACGATTCCGCCAGCGTTTCCATGAGCTCAAATCCAAGCGTGCACTGCTTGGTGCGGAATTCGAACAACGCTATGCCATCGCCCATGTCATAGAGACCCGCACTTTTGTTGCCAAAAACTTCCTTGTTTTCTGATTTTAGATGAGCAACCTGTAGTGCCCCTTCGGCCGGGGGATTCAACGGTTCCACTTTGCCTGTTGCCAAGTTATAGACAGTGCCCGCATCGTTGTCATAAAACTGTTCCCGCCCCGACTCCAGCAGCTCCAAAACAGATTCCGGCACTTCAAGCCCTTCTTCCTGCATCCGCTCCACGGACTCTCGAACCCCGATCGCGTCCCAGCGCTCGAAGGGCCCCAGCTCCCAGTTAAAACCCCATTTCATTGCGTTATCTATGGCTTCCAGGGAGTCCGTAATTTCCGGGATACGGTTAGCCGAATAGAGTAGCAGGTCACAGTGGATTTCCCATAGAAACTGTCCAACCTTATCATCTTGGTTAACCAAAAACTTAAGACGCTCTCCCAGTGTTTTGAATTCCTTTTTGGCATGGGTTGTGCTTTCAAATTCCGGGTCGATCTGTGATTCATATTCATGGGAATCCGGGTCAATCACTTTATATTCTTTGCCGGATTCGGTCTGCACCTTCTTGTAGAACCCTTCCCCTGCCTTGTTGCCATGTTTCCCTTCCCCCACCATCTTCTGGAATGATTCAGGCAACTGGAATACCTCACGCCGTTCATCGTCGGGGATGGCCGGGTAGAGATTATTAGCTACATGATGGATAATGTCCAGTCCAGACATATCTGCAGTTCGAAATGTTGCTGCCTTTGAATAGCCGGTAAGCGTACCGGTCAGGAAGTCGATCTCCTCAGCGCGGAAGCTGCCATCAAAAAACCATGGCATAATGCTGGCCATCGAAAAAATGCCGATGCGGTTGGCGATAAAATTGGGCGTATCTTTGCAATGCACCACCCCTTTTCCCAGCGTCTTTTCACAAAAGCGGCTCATAAAATCCACCACCTCACCAGAAGTATTTCCAGTGGGAATAACTTCCAGCAGCTTCATGTATCGCGGTGGATTAAAAAAGTGCGTACCCAGGAAATGCTTTTGAAACTCCTCTGAGCAGTCTTTACTGATTTCTCCTATTGGGAGCCCGGACGTATTGGAACTCACGATCGTGTTGCCCGAACGGGCCTGGTCCAGCCGGGCCATCATATCTTTCTTGACCTCCATCTTTTCGACGATAGCTTCACAAATCCAGTCAACTTTGCTCAGCTTGTCGAAATCATCCTCAAAATTTCCCGGCGTTATATGCTCGGCATATTCCGGAAGAGCAAGAGGCGCGGGGTTCATGTCACCCAGTTTCTTTATACTCTCTTTAGCTATTTGATCAGGATCACCATCTTCACTTTTCAGATCAAGAAGAAGTACTTCTAAACCCGCATTCACACAATGTGCGGCAATTTGGCTTCCCATGGTTCCTGATCCCAACACGGCAACTTTCTGAATAGCAAATCTTTTGTGACTCATAGATCTTTATTTCCTTTTGGGTAATAGGTGACTTGTGAATAGTGGGAATCGATTGACAATTCTGATAAACCTCATTAGGAATCTTCAATCGTTTCTGACTCGCGATACATGGAATTGATCTCATCTGCATATCGTTCGTTGACCACCGATCGCTTTACCTTGTGCGTAGGCGTCAGTTCGCCCTTATCCACCGTAAGGGGCTCTTTTAGCAAGACGAACTTTTTGACCCGCTCCCATTCTGAAAAATCCCTGTTCACTTTGTCTACCTCCTGCTGGATAATTTCACGAACTTCAGGAGCCTCACTAAGATCATCGGGAATTTCTACGCCCCGGCTTTTTAACCGTTTTTCAATATTGTCAAAACTGGGGACAATTAACGCAGAACAAAATTTATGCTGATATCCCAGTACGACGGCTTGATCTATATACCCGCTGTTGATGAGCCCGGTCTCAATGGGCTGAGGGGCCACATACTTTCCGGTAGACAGTTTGAAAACTGATTTCTTACGATCTGTGATAAACAGGTACCCATCTTCAAGTTTCCCTATATCACCGGTTTTTAGCCACCCGTCATCGGTCAGGGTTTCATCGGTTTGTTCCTCATTTTGGAAATAGCCCTGCATAATATTGGGACCTTTTGCCAACACTTCCCCATCATCGGCAATTTTCACTTCCACATTGCTCAGCGGTCGCCCCGAAGAGCCAATGCGCATATGATCGGGATCTGTTACAGATATAACGGGTGAAGACTCCGTCAGCCCATATCCCTGTCCACAATAAATGCCGATTCCATTCATAAACTGGAAAATATTGGGGGAAAGGGCCGCACCGCCACTGATCACCCCAAGCAGACGGCCACCAAAAAGCTCTCGTATTTTGGAATACACCAGCTTATCGGCCAGGTTGTGCATCATCTTGTTAATGCCGCGCGGGGGATGCTCGGGATCATATTTTTCGGCTCGTTTGATCGCCCAGTAATAGATCTGCTTTTTAAGACCACTAAACTCCTGTCCCCTCACTTTTATGCCGGTGTGTATTTTTTCCAGCAGCCGCGGGATGGTGGCAAAGAAATAGGGTTTTACATACTCGAAATCGTCCCGTATCTCGTTGATATCTTCGATATAATGGATCGGGTATCCCATATACAGGTACATATAGGTGATGAGCCGCTCAAAAACATGAGACAACGGCAGGTACGAAAGCATCCGCTGACCAATCTCCGGATTCTTTTCAAAAGGGATACGCTCCACCGACGCCAGAACATTGGAGGCGATGTTGTCATGGCTGAGCATAACGCCTTTGGGTTGACCAGTGGTACCAGAAGTATAAATAAGTGTTGCCAAGTCTCCCGGCTTAATTTCTGAACGAAGTTTCTCCAGCAGATCGGGATCCTTCTCCGCACGCTTTTTTCCAAGTTCAAGAACGGCATCAAACGACTTCAACTTTTGATGCTTTGATCCCAGGATTGAAATAATGGCATCAACATTCCCTATGCTTTTAATCATCGGCTTGGTTTCGGCAAAAAGCTCGTCATTGGAGACGATGTGTGCCTTGGTATCGGAATTCTCCAGGATATATTTGATCTGCTCCCCGGCCTGTGTAGTGTAAATGGGCACATTAACTGCACCCAGCGAAAGGATCGCCTGGTCGCAAATAAGCCACTCGGCACTGTTTTCAGAATGGATGCTCACACGGTCACCCCGCCGGATCCCCAACTCATACAAGCCATAGGCCAGATGCCTGACTTTCTCCCTAAACTTCCCCGGGCTCGTATTAATCCACTCTCCCTGACGTTTTGTCGAAATTAAGACATCTGTTTCGTTCCGGTTCAAGCCCTCATCGATAAGGTGCAAAATGGTGGTTGGCTCATATCCCATAGACGTAAGTTTTATTTAAACTTCAACCCCTACTAACATAAGTTATAAGAAAGTTTAAATTTTAAAAGCAATAATATGAATCCCTATATTTTCCTAATAATTCACTGTGTCAATTATTACGTGAATAAAAGATGTTGACTCATATAGCCAAGCTCAATCATAACTTCCTCTTCTGACTATGTTTATAGACGATGATCTTAAAGAAAAAGTAGACCTGTTCTTAAATAATACCGAAGCCAATATGGGTGATATGCTTGGCATTTCTTTCGAATCTTTCAAGCGCGACGAAGTAACGGCTACAATGCCAGTGGATGAACGCACCGTACAGCCGTTTGGCATTTTACATGGAGGGGCTTCTGTTACGCTTGCGGAAACCCTGGCCTCAATTGGGGCCTGGCTGAATGTAGATGATTCAAAAACGGCAGTGGGAGTGGAAATCAATGCCAACCATATTCGCAGCGTCAGGAAAGGAAGTGGTCATGTTTTGGGGATAGCAACGCCGGTTCACAGGGGCAAAAGTATCCAGGTTTGGGAGGTACGGATTGAAACGGAGGACGGGAAACTTGTGTGTAGTTCTCGCTGCACATTGGCGGTTGTGGAAAGGCGTGATACGTGATAAGTAAAGAGTAATGCATAATAAGTGAAAATCATTCCTGAGTTCAAGTAATAAGTGCAACACGTAGGAAGACCTCAGGGGCGCGCCCCTGAGGTCTTCGGCCAAGCGGGTTATATTCGTGTTGCTTATGCAAGAATACACCCAACTCAGCGAAGAAAATCGT